>JAFGQQ010000299.1 GCA_016935595.1 Bacteroidales bacterium | reverse complement strand
AGTTTAGATGAAGAACAGGGTAAAACAATGTTTAATGCCATTATTGATGAATTGCAAAATCCAAATAGTATATGATACAGTCTAAAGAAATAATTAAAGGAAAAGTTGTAGCGATAATCGCCAACCTGGTTTTAGTTGAAGCCGATGGGGTTGTTGTACAAAATGAAATATGCTACATTTTACTTGGAAAAGAAAGGCTTATGGCAGAGGTAATAAAAGTGGAAGGAAAAATTGCCTCAGTCCAGGTTTTCGAAAGTACAAGGGGTTTATCATACGGCACACAAGTTGAATTTACCGGTGAAATGCTTGAAGTAACCCTCGGTCCTGGCCTTCTTACAAAACAATACGACGGGCTTCAAAACGATCTCGATAAAATGGAAGGCGTTTTTCTAAAACGAGGCGAATACACATATCCACTCGACGAAGATTCAGTTTGGGATTTTAAACCTCTTGCCAAAGAAAATAACATTGTAATTGCAGGCGACTGGCTGGGAGAAGTAAAAGAAAATTTTATCCAGCATAAAATAATGGTCCCTTTTAAATTCAAAGGAAAATTTAAAGTAAAATCGGTTGCTAAAGAAGGACAATATAAACTAAACGATACAATTGCTGTATTACTCGATAAAAACAATGAAGAAGTTAAAGTATCCATGACACAGAAATGGCCTGTTAAATATGCCGTTAAAGCATATAAAAACAAACCAAGGCCATTCCGGTTACTTGAAACAGGCGTAAGGCTTATCGATACCTTAAGCCCAATACTTGAAGGGGGTACCGGTTTTATACCCGGCGCTTTCGGAACCGGTAAAACCGTTTTGCAACATGCCTTATCGAAACAAGCAGAAGCCGACATTGTGGTTGTTGCCGCCTGCGGTGAAAGGGCAAACGAAGTTGTGGAAATTTTTACCGAATTTCCTGAAATTGACGACCCCAGAACAGGAAGAAAGCTTATTGAGCGTACCACAATTATTGCAAATACTTCAAGTATGCCGGTTGCAGCCCGTGAAGCTTCGGTATATACAGCTATGACCATATGCGAATACTACCGTGCTATGGGCTTTAAAATTTTATTGCTTGCCGACTCAACATCAAGATGGGCACAAGCATTACGCGAAATGTCGAACCGTATGGAAGAACTTCCGGGCCCTGACGCTTTCCCAATGGACCTGCCTTCTATCGTATCAAATTATTATTCAAGGGCCGGTTTTACATACCTCAATAACGGACAGGCCGGTTCTATCACTTTTATCGGAACTGTATCACCGGCTGGCGGTAACCTTAAAGAACCGGTTACTGAATCAACCAAAAAAGTGGCACGCTGCTTCTACGCTTTATCACAAGACAGGGCAGATAAAAAACGTTACCCGGCTATCGACCCAATCGACAGTTATTCTAAATATCTCGAATATCCCGAATTTGCAGAATATGCCAATAAAAATATCTCGGATGAATGGATTGACAAAGTGAATTACCTGCGTAACTTCCTGCTCAGGGGCAAAGAAGTTTACGAACAGATCAATATTCTTGGTGATGACGGGGTTCCTGTATCTTATCATGAAACATTCTGGAAATCGGAATTAATCGACTTTGTTATATTACAACAGGATGCATTTGACAAAATCGATGCTTCAACTTCTATCGAAAGGCAAAAATATATGATGGATAAAGTCCTAGATGTGGTAGATACTGAATTTAAATTTGAAAATTTTGAAGTAATCAATCCCTATTTCAAACGTATTATCAATGCCTTTAAACAAATGAACTATTCAGAATTTAAATCTGAAAAGTTTGCTCAATACGAACAGGAAATAAATACTATTATTAAAGAAAATATGGTTGCATAATGGAAACAAAAGCATTTCAAAAAATATATACAAAACTTTCTGATATCAATAAGGCTACATGTTCTTTACATGCTACCAACGTTGGATATGATGAGCTGGCAACAGTACACGGAAGGTTAGCCCAGGTGGTAAAAATTAACCACAATAAAGTTACTCTTCAGGTTTTCTCGGGAACCGAAGGATTACCTACTAACGCAGAAGTTGTATTTACAGGAAAATCGCCATCACTCAAAGTAGGAAAACAGTTGGCCGGAAGGTTTATGAACGCCTACGGTGATCCCATAGATGAAGGAACCGAAATATTTGGTGAAGACCGTGAAATAGGTGGTCCGTCGGTTAACCCGGTTAGAAGGCAACAACCAAACCAGCTTATCACAACCGGTATTGCAGGTATCGATTTAAATAATACTCTTGTATCAGGCCAAAAAATCCCGTTCTTTACCGACCCTGACCAACCTTTTAACCAGGTTATGGCTATGGTAGCCCTTCGTGCAAAAGTCGATAAGATTATTTTAGGTGGTATGGGACTTACCAATGACGATTACCTGTTTTATAAAAATATATTTGATAACGCAGGTGCATTAAACCGTATTATCGGATTTATTAACACAGTTGAAAATCCACCGGTTGAAAGGTTGCTAATTCCTGATATGGCACTTACTGCAGCCGAATATTTTGCATACGAACATAACGAAAAAGTTGTAGTGCTTTTAACTGACATGACCTTGTTCTGTGATGCCTTAAGTATTGTATCGAACCGCATGGACCAGATACCTTCAAAAGACAGTATGCCAGGTTCATTATACAGCGACCTTGCAAGAATTTACGAAAAAGCTGTACAATTCCCCAAAGGTGGTTCTATCACAATTATTGCTGTAACAACCCTTTCAGGTGGCGACATAACCCATGCAATACCCGATAATACCGGTTATATTACCGAAGGCCAGTTATATTTAAGGACTTCAACTGATGTTGGTAAGGTAATAATTGACCCGTTCAGGAGCCTTTCGCGACTGAAACAATTAGTAATCGGTAAAATTACCCGAAAAGACCACCCACAGGTTATGAATGCTGCTGTTCGTTTGTTCGCTGATGCAGCTAACGCCAAAACTAAACTCGAAAATGGTTTTGAACTTACCGATTATGACGAACGTACATTAAAATTTGCCAAGGATTATTCAACCGACCTACTGGCTATTGATGTTAACCTTGAAATGGAAGATATATTAAATAAAGCATGGGAATTGTTCCAGAAGTACTTTACTCCTTCAGAAGTAGGTATTAAACAGGAATTTATGGACAAATACTGGACCAAGAAAATCGAATAACTATAAAACTTATTAATTCATTAATTCAACAATTTAATAATTCAAAAAATAGTATAGATGGCCCTTAAATTTCAATATAACAAAACAGCTTTACGCGATATTGAAAAACAATTGAATATCAGGGTAAGGGCTTTGCCTACTTTAAAGAATAAAGAATCGGCTTTGCGAGTTGAAGTGAAAAAAGCAAAAAAAATGGCCGATACGCTTGAAGAATTGATTGAAAGCCGGATGGAAGACTTCAAAAATTATAATGGTTTATGGTGTGAATTTGATCCTACTTTAATTAAAGTAGTTGAAATATTAACCTCATCAACAAAAATTGCAGGGGTTAAAATCATTGTATTCGACGATGTTGTTTTTAAACAAAAAACATATAATTTCATGGCAATGCCTGTATGGTTTTTTGAGGGCATTAATTATATTAAAGATATTGTAAAATTAAAAATAAGAAAAGATTATGCGGTTAATATGATGCATATGCTCGAATCAGCAAGAAGAAAAACAACACAAAAGGTTAACCTTTACGAAAAGGTTCAAATACCTGAATATCAGACAGCAATAAGAAAGATAAAACGTTTTCTCGAAGATGAAGAAAACCTTTCTAAAGCTGCCCAGAAAATTATTAAGAAACGTAAAATAGAGATTGTAGAAGCATGATTGTTCCAATGTTAAAATATTCAATCCTGACCCATCACCTCGAATACAATGAGTTCCTGAACAAATTATACGAGTTGGGAGTGGTGCATATTATTGAGAAAAATAAGGATGAAGTGGACAGTTATCATAAAAACAAATTAAACCTCCAGGTTTTTGAAAAAACCATTCGTAAAATTGCTGAAAAAAGAAATATTACCGAAAAAACAAAAACCGGAATCCAGGCTGATTTTGATTTTCTTGGCTTTATCCGCGAAATGGAAGAAAAACTGGCCGATCTCGATAAAACAAAATCTAACATTCAAAAAGAATTAAACCTATACTCGCTTTGGGAAAACTTTGATGCTGAAAACATTAAAAAATTAAATACCCTTGGCATTACTGTCAGGTTTTATTCAATAAGCATTACCAGTTTTAAAGAAGAATGGAAAGAAGCATATCCAATTGAGGTGATAAACAACGATGGAACAAGGCTGTATTTTATCCATGTTAGTCATGGCGAGAACCTCGAAATTCCTGCAAAGGAAATAGAGATGCCTGTAAGGCCGGTTGCCGAATTAAATAAGGTATTAAAGGAATTAGAATCTGAAATATCTGAAATCAATCATGATATTGATGTACATATTGCCCATGCCCTCAGCATTTTAAACCATTTGGTTGAAAAAGAAAACCGCGACCTCGATTTTTTTCACGCCAACGCTAATTCAATCAAATTATCGGATAATAAAGTAATACTTTTAGAAGGCTGGGTTCCTAAAAATCTAGTCGAAAAACTTAATGCTTATTTAGATAAAAAAGATATAGTATATTTTGCCGAAAATCCTGAGAAGGAAGACAAAGTGCCGGTTTTATTGAAAAACAACAATTTTTCGAAATTATTTGAGCCAATAGGCCAGTTGTTTTCTTTGCCTGCATATAGCGAAATAGATTTAACACCATTTTTTGCCCCCTTCTTTATGCTTTTCTTTGGTTTCTGTGTTGGCGATACCGGCTATGGCCTTTTAATGGTTATAGCTACTTTGGCACTCCGTTTTAAAGTAAGCAAACAACTAAAACCTATTCTTTCGCTGGCTACATATTTAGGCATTTCAACCATAATAATGGGATTGATATCCGGAACATTTTTCGGACTTAACTTGGTAGATTTAGAAATTTACCCGCTTAAACAAATTATTCTTGAGCCTTTAAATTTGTTT
>JAFGQQ010000298.1 GCA_016935595.1 Bacteroidales bacterium | reverse complement strand
CGAAAAGTTGAAATAAGAACCCATGAATTAAAGGAAGCAAATGCTGAATTAAAAACCAAGCAAGAGGAAATACTCACACAAAATGAAGAAATACAACAACAAGCCGAAGAATTAGCCACCCAACGTGATGCACTTGAGCAACAAAATGAAGAAATTAAAACAAAAAACGAACAAATATCAAAAGCATATGATAATATAAGAGTTTTGAGCGAATTTGGCCAAAAAGTAAGTGCAACTTTAAGTGTTGAAGCTATAAATGATATGATTTATAATTATGTAAACTCATTGATGGATATAGCGGCATTTGGAATTGGATTGTTAAATGAAAAAAAACAGATTATTGAATATCACTCTTTCTTTGAACAGGGCAAAAAGCTTCCTTACTTTTATAAAAATATGAAAAGTAACAATAGTTTAAATGTTTGGTGTTTAAAAAACAGGAAAGTAGTATATATTAATAACATAGAGAAAGAATTTAATAAGTATATTGACTCAATACCAGAATTTAAAACTTTGTTTAAACCTTATTCTGTAATACAACTACCTTTAATAGTGGAAAATAGAGCAATAGGAGTAATAACTGTTAATAGCGATAAAAAAAATGCTTACACAGATAGGGACATAACAAACCTTCAAAGTTTAGCCTCATATATTTCAATTGCTTTGGATAATGCCCATGTATATGAGATAGTTAATAAACAAAATCTGCATATAAAAAGCAGTATTGAATATGCAAAAACTATCCAGAATTCCATTCTTCCTATAGACAAGAATTTAAAGAAATATTTTGAAACTTTTATAATATATCGGCCAAGAGATATTGTATCGGGAGATTTTTACTGGTTTACAACAGAAAAGGATAAGGGAGGAAAAGAGATGGTATATTTTGCAGTAGTTGATTGTACGGGACATGGCGTTCCGGGCGCTTTCATGTCGCTTATTGGAAGCAGGTTATTAAATGAAATTGTTAATGAGAAGAAAATATTAAATCCTTCCCAAATACTTGAATTTTTAAATGTAGGCATACAGCTTTCACTAAGGCAGGACGAAACTGATAATAACGACGGCATGGATATATGTTTATGCAGGTTACAAAAAGCGGAGAATGAAAAATATAAGCTTATTTTTTCAGGGGCAAAAAGGCCTTTATATATTTACAATAATGATAATACCAGTATAGAGAGGATTTCAGGAGCCAGAAAATCAATTGGTGGCATAAGAGCAAAACGAAGTAAATTATTCTATACAAATTATGAAACAACAGTAAAAAAAGGTGATATTTTATATCTTTCATCAGATGGCTATGTTGACCAGAACGCTCCTGACAGAAAAAAATTAGGTAGTTTAAGATTAAAACAATTGTTAGAAGAAATAAAAAACTTACAGCTTAATTCACAAAAACAAAGACTAGAGCATGAGCTTGAGCAACACATGCAAAAAGAAGAACAAAGAGACGATATTACTTTTATAGGTTTGGAATTAATATAAATATAGCATTCTTCTTATAATTCAGAAATAAACTATTCGTAAAACAATTAAGCATTAAATTATTATCATATTAGGTGTGTTTGTTGAGAAAAATATTATAAATTTCGACGTTTTAATGAATGTTTTTGTATTATTATAAGTCTTTAATTAGAATATTTTAATAACCTAAATTTATAACCTGAAAAATTTTATGAAAAGATTAAAACAAAAATTTCATGGCCAATTCATTATGATTGGCATGTTGGCTTTATTTATATTGCTGTCGGGCAATAATTTAGTAAATGGCCAAAAGATTACAGTTACCGGGACTGTGACAGATGAAAGCACCGGTGTTCTTTTGCCTGGTGCAAATATTATTATAAAAGGAACTACTACTGGTACTGTAACTGATGTTGATGGGAAATACTCGATTGAAGTCGATGGCCCATCCAGTATTCTTGTTTTTTCCTACATTGGATACCAGGAAAAGGAATTAGAGGTAGGTAACCAGACAATTATCAATGTAGCATTAGTAGCTGAAACTGAAGAATTAGATGAAGTGGTAGTTATAGGTTATGGAGTGCAGAAGAAAAAGCTGGTTACAGGAGCTACTACACAATTGAAAAATGAAGATTTTATAAAGAACAATGTTACCCGTGTGGAATCATCTTTACAAGGACTTACACCTGGTATGGTAATAGTAAAAAAATCAGGACAACCCGGTTCTGATTATAATATTACTATTCGAGGATTATCTTCCCCAAATGGAAATGATCCATTGGTACTTATTGATGGCGTTCCCGGAGAATTAAAATCTTTAAATCCTTCGGATATAGAGACTATAGATGTGTTGAAAGATGCTGCGTCAGCTGCAATTTACGGATCACGTGCGGCCAATGGTGTTATTCTTATTACTACCAAAAAAGGGAAAAAAGGAGAATCAGTAATTACATATGATGCATATTACGGTGTATCAACATCCACTCGTAAAGTTGAAATGCTAAATGCAAAAGAATACGCCATGTTAATGAATGAAGCTTCATTTAACACGGTACCAAGTAGAGAACTTCCTTTTACCCAAGAATATATAGATAATTTAGGTGAAGGAACAGATTGGCAGGAGGAAGCTCTAAATAAAAAAGATGTTTTCCCCTTCAATTTATTAGGTATTTCTGGAGCTCCTACTCAGAGCCATTATTTAGGCATAACAGGGGGTGGTGATGTTTCAAATTATTCAATTTCACTCTCATACAATAATGAGGAAGGTATATATTCTATCGAAGATAAATCGGATTATGAACGTGTTGGTTTTCGTATCAACTCGGAACATAAAGTGAAAAAATACCTTAAATTAGGCGAAAACCTTACTTTTGCGCATAGGTATAGCCGTGGACTAGGAGTTACTAGTATTTACAACAATATTATGAGAGATCTTTTACAAGCCAGTCCTCTCATTGATGCTTATGATCCGTCATATTATGATGGTTTTGGAAAATCAGAATTTAATGAAGACCAGATGAATCCGATAGCTTCAATGCATTATAATTATAATGATATAACTAAAAATGATGATTTGATTGGAGATATATATGCCGAATTGGAAATAATTAAAGGTTTAAAGTTCAGGACTGATTTTGGTGGAACACTTAAATTTGAAAATAAATCAAATGCAACAGATACTTTTACTTTAACACCTACAAATTATAAATCAATTCCTAATTACAAACAAGATATGAAACGCGAATTCTTTTATAATTTCGATAATGTACTTTCTTATGAGGCAAATTATGGGAAACATAATTTTTTAGCATTAGTAGGGATGAATGCACAGGATAATTATTTTTTTAAAGTCGAAGCGAATATAGATGGATATTTATCAAACGTAGAACCAGTTTTAACAAATGTTACAACAAGAGATACTGCATTTATAAAAGGTGATTTCGGTAAAGGCGACAGCCGTTTTTCATATTT
>JAFGQQ010000297.1 GCA_016935595.1 Bacteroidales bacterium | reverse complement strand
TTGTTTTATATTAATTAATGAAATTCTTAGAAACGGGGGTAAAGCCAGTTTCTTTGATTTTGAAATCATCTACACTGATGAACCCTCATTTAAAATAAATGGAGTAAACTGCATAAAAACACTTTTATTCAGAATAATAATTGAGACTATTTATAAGGTTTCCTTAAAAACTGTGTCATTTGGTAATACCGTGACAAATGCCATTGGTGAAAAGTTTTTTTGCGAACATAAAAAGAACAATCTAATAGTAAATGAAATACGCAGAGAATATTATGATATTGTATTTACTTTATCCAAAACATTTCATTTGGATACAGTAAATTATCAACATGTATTTATTGATCAGTCATTCCCTAATGATTCTATTATTGATAATATTAAGCTAAATTCCATAAAAAAATTCCTCTTCGAAATAAATAACTTATCTATAAAGCCACACCCTGGTCATAAACATTCTAATATTTATAATAATGAAAGGATTATCCCAGAATTCATACCTGCTGAACTTATCTTTAATAATATAGAATGTTCTATCATTTCCATCTATTCTTCCGTTCTTTTCTCGGCCTCAAAAATTCCAGGATTGAGAATTATTTCAATCTTACCAATTGTGGTTAAAACAGATCATGATTATACATTATATAAAGATATTCTGATTGAGAAAACAAATAACAGGATAGAGCTTATTTATGATATTGATGACTTGCTGTCCATTTTAACTAGACTCCAACATAGACTTTAAAACTACAAATATGCTTAATTATCTTAGGCAGTACATATATCAAAAATATCTTTCGTACAGGTATAATATAAAGTTTGGAAAAAACTGTATTATTAACAAAAGAAATACATATGAAGGATATAATGCAATTTATAATAATACAAAGGTTACTAATTCATTTCTTGGTTATGGTAGTTATATCGCATCAAATTCTAACCTTAATTATACAAAGATTGGAAGGTTTTGTGCAGTTGGAGAAAATGTAAAGACATTTTTAGGTATTCACCCGTCAAGTTATTTTGTTTCAATTCATCCTGCATTCTATTCAACAAAAAAGCAAGCGGGATTTTCTTTTGTTAAAGAAGATCGTTTTCAAGAGCATAAGTTCATCAATGATTCATATGTCGTCGATATTGGAAATGATGTTTGGATTGGAAATAATGTGATTATCATGGATGGTATAAAAATTGGGGATGGAGCAATTATTGCCACGGGCTCAATAGTTACAAGTAATGTGCCTGAGTATGCTATTATTGCAGGTGTCCCTGCAAAAATTATTAAATATAGGTTTGAGAAAGATCAGATAAAGTTCCTCGCAAATTTTATATGGTGGAATAAAGATCCTGACTGGATTAGAAATAATGCAGAAATATTTTCATCAATTGAAATATTTACGCACCATGTCAAAAAGTAGATATATTAAAACCAAGATTTTTAGACTAGATGGTATAGTTGTAATCCTGAATATTATTCTTTCCTGCAGGTCATCCTCTTTTGTACGATCTGATTTAGTATTATTGGCCATAACCGCCTGGATTGTAGCGATTTTAATATTAAAAGGAAAGGAAATCGGAAAAAACATACTTGTTCCATTTTATGTTTTAATCATTTATCTCTTTCTTGATATAGTCTTTTTTGGATTACCTAATATCAGCGCTTACCTCAGACTTGCAACCAAAGTTTTTTTGGTTTATTCATCATTAAAGGTAGTAAAGAACTATTGGTATATATTTGAAAAAATTTCGTTTAGACTAGTGATCTTAAGTCTTGTTCTTTTTCCTATTCAAATCTTATTTCCTTCATTTCTCATAAGTATCCTTAAACCATTCAGCGATATATTAAACTCTTCAGCAGATGATATCTCTGTCAATATATTGGTATATACGATACACCATTCGTTTATTAGTGATCAACTGGTCAGAAATTCAGGATATCTGTGGGAACCAGGTGCGTTTTCTGCATTTATTATTCTTTCAGTTATAGTTTTATTTCTGAGAGAAAATTTTACAAAGAATAATTACAAAAGATATGTGATATACTTTATTGCAATTATTACGACATTCAGTACAATGGGATATATCTGTTTATTGCTTTTCGCTATGTTTGTATTGATTAATAAATATAAAAAGCAATGGTTTCTAATCACTTTTCTTGGCTTGCCAATTTTTATTGGCGTAAGTCAAAAACTATATCAGCTGCCGTTCATGGGTGAGAAGATTAGGCAACAGATAGATATTTCAAAAAGTCAAATTTCAAAAAATAGTTTTAATAATCGAGAATTCGCTAGTCTTGGTAGATTTACTTCTATATATGCTGGTATAGAATCAATTAAAAAGAATCCCATTACGGGTATTGGGTTTGATGATACGAGACGATATAATTTCAATAGATCAGATACATCTTTTAACTGGTCTAATGGCCTGATTGAATATATGTTGAAGTTTGGAATTATTGGTTTGTTCTTCTTATATTACAGCATTTATAAGAGTATAGAATTAATATCAAATTATCAAATTAATAGAGCAGGATATCATTTCATTGTAATACTGATATTTATTACACTTTTCTCAAATCCTATCGCACTAACCCCAATCTATATTTCTTTACAATTGTATTTTCTTTTTTATATTCATATTTTAAATAAACAATGATTGCTGTTGTTATACCAACATTTAATCGATGCTTAAGCCTGAAAGAGGTATTAATCTGTCTAAATCAACAAAAACTTTCAGATCTTTTCATTACTGTGGTTGTTGTTGATGGATCATCTGATGGAACCTTAGAAATGATCAAAGATTCTTTTCCAAATGTGCATGTAGTTATTGGTGATGGAACATGGTATTATACAAAAAGCATAAATGAAGGTATTAAATATGCATTGAATTTCAATCCTTCTTTTATACTTACACTAAATGATGATATTATTTTTGGGGACATTTATATCTCTACCTTATTAAAGGCGGCTTATAAGCAAGGCCATAACAGTATGATTCATTCGATTTCAATTACTAATAATGATCCAGCCATGGTAAAATGGGCAGGTGTAAAAAATTACATAAAATGGCGAATGAAAAGCTTGCATTATATAAAACCTTTTACTCTTTACTCAGAGGAATCTTTAACTGGTATTAAACCCACTATGCTCATATCAGGAAGAGGATTATTACTACCTATATCAGCAATTAGTAAGCTTGGCCTTTTTGATGAATTATTTCCACAATATGGTTCCGATGAGGATTATGGACTCAGGGCGATAAAGAATGGATTTTCTTTATTCATATCTTGGGATGCAAAGGTTTTTGAAAACATAAAGAGTACATCAAAAGGGGCTGCTTTTAATGAAGGGTCTGTTTATACCTTTATCAAAAGTTTTTTTAATCCCTATACAGTTAATTACTATATGAAATTTATCCGATTTTATTATAGACATGGTATAAAAGTACTTTTGCCATTTTTATTTGTTTATTACTTATTTGCTACTACCTGGGCCTTTTTTTTAAAATATAAAAAAGTTAAATAAGCCATGTGTGATAAAAAAACATATATTTTTTTTAGAAACGACGATGTAAGAGATATAATTGAACCCTCTCTGCATGATATTATAAATATTTTCATTATCAATAATATCCCTATTTCTTTGGCCGTTGAGCCTGCGAATCTAAACCTGACAGTAGTAGAATGGCTTAAGAAAATGAAAGCCAACTATCCTGGTTTAATAGATATCATGCAACATGGTTACAATCATAAAAATAATCTCAAATATAAACAAGGAGAATTTGGTAAAGGAAGAACATTTCAGGAACAGTATAATGATATTTATGAAGGTAAGAAACTTATGGATAAATATTTTGGTTCCACATGGTTAAATGCATTTTCTTTCCCTTTTGGAACATATGATGAAAATTCAATGCTGGCACTTTCAAAGTGTGGCTATGAAATAGTTACCGGCAATTATGGTTCTGGAGTGAGTCGTTATATACTTTATAATGTAGGTAAACTCTTGAAAAAAGAGATGTTTTTGGGCTATCGAATCCCCTATGACTTAGTGAAACGACCTAAAAGTGGTCTTTTTCAAGTGAATACCAACATCAGTCCAATTATTCATTATATAAATAAACAAAATGCTTGTACAATGCACTCATTTTCTGAATTGAAAACAATTACAAATAAACTTATTGGTAAAAAAGCTATAGGAGTTGTTCTCCATCATAGATATCACAATGATAAGGACAAAATTCAAATAATTGAGGATTATCTTAGTTGGGTCAAAGATAATAAAAATTTGACTCCCATATCAATAAAGTATTTATATCATTCTATGCGTTAATGCAAACACCATTAAGATGCAAAATTACTGCTCTTTCATAGCTTCCTTTCAATCTTTCGAAAAATTAATTACAAAAACTGGTTGTCTTCCTCATGAAGCCACAGAAATGATTCAATATTCATATGAAGATTTCAGTTTACTATTATTCATTTCAGATAATCCACTTTATGAGCATTATTTCGTTAAAAACAAACAGGGGTTAGCAATTTTTATAAATGGCTTCTTTTATGATAGAATTGATTCATCGTTTTTTAAAGCATTCAATAATTTGAATCATAATGAATCAAATTGCATAAAGTCTATTTTAAATACTCTTAATGGCAGTTTTAATGGCGTTATTATTAATATTCACGATAGGGCCATAAGCTGTTTTACAGATATATTCGGTTATCAAAAACTTTTTTATACTTATGAAGAAAATCATGTAATTGTTTCTTCATTTATTTGGCCATTGCTAAAACATAATTCAGCACTAAACCCTTCAAGCATTAATGAATTTATTACTCTTGGATTTAGTCTGGGGAGTAAAAGCTTAATTA
>JAFGQQ010000032.1 GCA_016935595.1 Bacteroidales bacterium | reverse complement strand
ATCAATTATATTATATAATTTCAATAATCAACGCTGGAAGAAACAACAAATTGATTTAGAAAATAAAGTTAAGGAGCGTACCAACGAGTTATTGGAAGCTTATTCTTTATTGGAAAAACGCCAGGAAGAGATCAGTACGCAAAATGAAGAACTGGAAAAGCACAGAACCCAATTAGAAGAACTTGTCACGGAACGAACTTCTGAACTTGAAAAAGCCAGAATAAAAGCTGAAGATTCAGACAGGTTGAAATCAGCATTCCTGGCCAACATGTCACACGAGATTCGTACACCTATGAATGCCATTGTTGGTTTCTCTTCTTTACTCAGCAACGAGAACCTGACCAAAGAAGAAATAAATGAATATATTAAAACTATAAATATTAATAGTGAAGCATTATTAATTCTGATAAACGATATACTTGATCTCTCTAAAATAGAAGCCAATCAAATTAAAATCAATAAGTCGGTATTTAATGTAAATTCTATTTTAGAAGAACTTGAAAACTATTACAACCTGAACAAGAAAAAAGAAATAGAAATAACTTTTACAAATAAAAATGAAAACAATAAAATTCTGCTATATAACGATCAGGTGCGATACAGGCAGATTATGTCAAATTTGTTAGATAATGCTAATAAATATACCGAGAAAGGATATATAAAATTCGGATATGAAATTAAAGATGATCATATTGAATTTTTTGTTTCTGATTCGGGAATAGGTATAAAAGACTCGGATTTTAGTAAAATATTCGATCTCTTTCATAAAATTGAAAGCAGCGGAGATAAAGTATACAGGGGAACCGGATTAGGTTTAGCCATTTGTAAAAAATTAGCAGAATTAATGGATGGTAAAATCTGGCTGGAGTCTGAATATGGCAAAGGCACTACATTCTATTTCTCATTACCCTATATGTCTTATAATCAAACAGCGAAAAAAATTGCTAAATCAATAACAAAAATAAAACCTTTAGAATCTTTAAAAAATCTTAAAATATTGGTTGCTGAAGATGAACCAGCCAATTTCAGTCTTATAAAAACAATTCTCAGGAAATATAACCAGTCAATTATTTGGGCTAAAAATGGCAAAGAAGCAGTCGATTATGTAAAAGACTTACCTAATCTTGATAACCTGCTAATTCTTATGGATATTAAAATGCCGGTCATGAACGGGATTGATGCTTTGAATGAAATACGTAAACTCGACCAGAATGTACCAGTTATAGCCGTTACAGCCTATGCACTTGAAAGTGAAAAATATGAAATTCTTCATAATTCTTTTAACGAATACATTATTAAACCGTTAAAACCTGATTCCTTTATCGAAACAATTGAAAAAGTAATTCATGCTTCCAATCTATAATTAAAATTAATTTAGAGTATATTCTATGTATTACTCCACTTCGATTGTTGATAATTATTCAATATATTAAGAAAATGATAGATAAAATAATGGGAATATTGAAGAAATACGGTTTGCAAGAATTGGTTGAATAAAAATTAAAGTAATTTGATTTTAAGATATTAGAAAATTCTAACAATATTCTTTAATTGTTTGCCTAAACTATTGCATAAATAAAATGAATAATTACTTTTATGGCCATATTTTAAGGCACTCTATTATGGCAAAAGAATATACAAATGAATTATTGATCGATTTTGGTAAAGACGGAAATAAACTTATTCCAGTTGTTACCCAAAATTATCATACTAAAGAAGTTTTAATACTTGCATTTGTTAATAAAGAAGCCTTTGAAGAAACCCGGAAAAGCGGTTATGCTACTTTTTATAGCAGAAGCCGGAAAGAAATATGGAAAAAAGGATTAACATCGGGCGATATGTTAAAAATAGAAGAAATAAGAATAAACTGCGAGCAAGATTCATTGTTGTACCTTGTAACTCCTGAAGGCAAGGGAGCTTGTCATGCCAAAAAACCTAACGGAATGCCCTATCAATCGTGCTACTATAGAAAAATATCGGATAAAAACAATTTAGAAATAATAGAAGACTAAAAGTTTATAAATTTTCATGGAAGAACAAGTATTAAAAATTGGAATGCCAGCCGGATCTTTAGCCGATCCTAACAGGGGAGGCAATTTATTACAATTACTCGAAAATTCTGGATTTAAAACGTCGGGATACGAAAAAGGCGGCCCAAGTAAATTCAGCACAATAAATTATATGTTTGGCTGGGATGGCCGACCACAAGAATTTGGTGCACAATTGGGCATTAACGAAATTGATGTCGCAATTGCCGGAGACGACTGGATACAAGAACGTATCCTGGAACTAAAATATGAATATAAAACAAAGCTGGATTTGGAAAAAGTACTATCCTTAAAAAGAGGTGATGTTAAAATTGTTGGGATAATTGATAAAGAACACCAGGCAGATACCATACAGGATTTTTTAAAATATTTAAGCAATCAACCTATTATTACAGTAGTTGCAGAAATGCCATATTTAGCCTTAAACTGGATAAAAGAAAGACTGGCAGAAATTTACTTAGATAAAAAATATTCAAAATTCTCGGTTCAAAAATATAAAACCCCGGTTAAAATTAAACAGGGGATAGTAATTTTTGAAACCTGGGGTAAAACAGAAGCAAAAGTTAAAAACAAAGGTGCTGATATTGGAATGGAAATTACACAAACAGGTTCGTCATTAAAAAACTATGATCTTAAAATTGTTGATACAGTAATGACTTCTGAAACTGGTATCTGGATAAATCCGAAACTGAAAAAAGATAAAATAAAAAAAGAATTGCTTGAAATGTTTTTATTAAATCTTTATGGAGCAGTAAATGCCGAAGATAAAGTGATGGTTATTTTTAATGTGGCAAATATTTATAAAGAAGGTATAGAAGATTATTTGCGCAAAAATTATCTTTTTGCCGATGAACCTACTATGAATATAGGAAAATCATTTACCGAATTCAGTATTCAAATTGATATATCGAATCCGAAAATTCCGTTGGCAAAACTTCGCTATGAATTAGCCAAACGTAAAGCAGTTAATATTAATACAATTCCTGTTAATTCCTGCATTCAAAGTATTGATATTTTGGACTTTGATGATTAATAGCTTATAAATGCGATAAATATTCTGAAATTTTCAGGTCGTATTCTTTCATTATTTTTCTTAAAACACTACTATTAACTGTATATTTTATGTTTTGAATTTGGTTTAATGGTAATATTTTTGATGAAGTACCTGAAATAAAAGCCGATTCAAATTTTTTTAAATCGTCAATTTTAATATTTTTTTCAATAAAAGGTATTTTGTGTTCATTACAGATTATTTCAACATATTTCCGGGTTATTCCTTCTAAAATCCCGCTTTTTGGAGGAGTAAATACCTGATCATTCAATACAAAAAAGATATTCGAACGACTTCCTTCTGTTATATATCCTTTCCTGTCAATTAAAATAACTTCACGAAGATTTTTTTTCTCTATTTCTCTATCAATCGATTGCCTTAAATTGTAAAGCACAGCCTTTGCATTCGGATTTACTCTTTCGCCTTTATAAAGTATTGTTTTTATACCATTTTTATACTCATTCTCCGAAGGATAACTATGTTTAATATAATAACATAAAATATTAACCTGGTTTTTGTTCCGATAATTAATTAAAAATTTACAATTTCCATCTTGTATTTCATTACTTTCAATTAACCGGTAATTCATATTTGTTAATTCGTCAATACTAACCTCTCTTTTCAGTTTTAAAATATTTAACGAATTAATTAGCCGCTTATAATGATCCTCGACAAATAGAGGTTTTCCGTTTATTATCCTAATTACTTCATAAACCGATATTCCTTTTGTTAAATAATTACCGGTAAATTTATTACAATTAACAACCTCGTTATTCAAAATGAATTTATTATGTATACATTCAATCATTAATTTTAAAGCTAAATCACAAATATAATTAATTCACCATTGTATAAATTAAAAACAATTGTCTTCTTTTATTTCAAAATATTTTGATATAAAATGTATAATTCATATCTTATCTTATATTTAGTTTGAACAAGGAAAACTTAAATGGCAAAACGGAGAGACATAAAAAAAGATATAAATCATTTAACCTACCAGGT
>JAFGQQ010000296.1 GCA_016935595.1 Bacteroidales bacterium | reverse complement strand
CCTCAAATTCTTTAAACAATTCCAATGTTTCCTTAGCCTCTTCTTCGCTTAATTTTTGTATGGCAAAACCTGTATGTATCAAAACATAATCGCCAATCTTTGCATTTTCTATTAAATGCAGGCCGGCATCTACAACAGTACCACCAATAGAAACCTGAGCCTTATCACCTTCAATAGATATTATTTTTGCCGGTACACTTAAACACATGATTCTTCCCTCCTTTTTGCTGCAATAGCTAATTGGCCCAGAGCAATTCCCCCGTCATTTGCAGGGATTTGCCGGGGCACAAAAATATTAAATTTATTTTTTATTAATCTGTTCTCAATTTTTTCTGATAAATATTTGTTTTGAAAAGTGCCACCGGAAAGGACTATCTTATTAATTCCGGTTTCATTTTTTATGTTTTTTACAACAGTAAAAATAATTGAATTTATTGTATTATGAAACTTAGCAGAAATTGCTGATGCCGCTATATTTCTTTTAAGATCTTCAACAATTCCTTTAAATACTGACTGTAAATTCACTTCTTCTTTAATATCGAATGGATATTCATCAACTATTTTATTATCAATAATATTCTCTAATCTCATTGGCGCTTCGGCATGAAATAATGTTTTTGAGCATATCCCGGTAATTACTGCAACCGCATCGAATACACGACCTGCACTGCATGATAAAGGTGTATTGATATTATTTTTTATAGCTGATATAATAGTTACGACTTTACTTTTATCAAGATTTCTAATAAAGGGAATATCCAGATTAAAAACTTCATCTTTATAAATTTTATATAAATAAACTAAGCCTATACGCCATGGTTCCTTTACAACTGCATCGCCTCCGGGTAGCGGAATATATGAAAAATGTGTATATCTTTTAAAATCTTTTAAATCGCAAATCAAAAATTCACTTCCCCAAATATTACCATCAGTTCCATATCCGGTGCCGTCAAAACCAATTCCTATAACTTTTTCATCTAAACCGTACTCAGCCATTACCGATGCTATATGTGCATGATGATGCTGAACCTCAGTCACTGGTAAATCTAATTCCCTGGCAAACCTGGTGGATAAATAATCGGGATGCATGTCACAGGCAACGAGACATGGATTTACCCTGAATAATCTTTTAAACCGGTTATAAGATTCCGTATAAAACTCATAAGTTTCGAAATTCTTTAAATCCCCAATATGCTGACTTAAAATAGCCTGATTTCCCCTACCAATGGCAAAACAATTTGTTAATTCAGCTCCCGCAGCAAAAATACCCTCAACGTTCAAAGTCGTTTTTACTGGTTTTGGCACATATCCCCTTGAACGGCGAATTATTCTTTCTTTATTATTGACAAGCATGCATACCGAATCATCTGTGCGGTTAAAAATATCGCGGTTATAAGTAATAAAACCACTTGAAAAGGAGTTGAAAGTATCTAATGCTTTCGTATTAGCAATTACAATAGGTTCATCAGAAATATTGCCGCTTGTTAAAACTATTACCGGAGTTAATAATTTCTCAAATAAAAGGTAATGAAATGGCATATATGGCAACATTGCACCAATCGTATTAAAACCATTACTCACGCTGGCAGCAAGTTTTAGTTTTTCTTTTAAAATTACAATAGGCCTTTGCCAGGATAACAGACTTTTTTCTTCTTCTTTTGTTACAAATGCATATTTTTTTAAGCAATTCAAATTCTTGAACATAACAGCAAACGGCTTTCCTTCTCGGTGTTTTGATTTTCGTAAATAATTTACAGCCTCTTCGTTTAAGGCATCACATGCAAGATGAAAACCACCTTGTCCTTTTAATGCAATAATTTCACCCTTTTCAATTAATTGAGCCGTCTCTTTAATAACTAATTCAATATTCGTTATTCTATTATTCGATATTCTTAATTCATATTGAGGTCCGCAATTATTACATGCCACAGGCTGAGCATGAAATCTCCTGTTATTTATATTCTCATATTCATTTTTACATATGTCACACATTTTAAATACATCCATTGTTGTTTTATCGCGGTCGTAAGGCAAATCCTTAATAATGGTGAATCTTGGCCCGCAATTGGTGCAATTGATAAAAGGGTAATCAATCCGGTGTTTCTGGATTTTTAAGTCGTGAAGACAATCGTCACAAACAGCAATATCAGGACTAATTTCTGTAATTTCATCCGATGTATCATGACTTTTCCTTATAGAAAATTCTTTAAAACTAGCAATTTTTTCATCTGTTACTTCAACTGATTCAATATTTGCAGCAGCAGGAGCTTTAATTTGAATATTTTTTATAAAATTCTGCAAGCTTTTCCTTTCCCCTTCAACCCTGACAATAACCTGGTGAGTAGTATTTTGTACCCATCCGGTTAAATTATACTCTTTTGCCAGCCGGTAAATAAAAGGTCTGAAGCCCACACCCTGTACAAGGCCTTTAATTTGTATTTTGCATGAAGTAATAACCATAAATATTAAACACAAAAATAGGGGAAATTGATCATTTATATTTTACATTTTCTAATTAAAAAGGAAGATTAAAATTTTGAATTGAAGGAAGCTAAACAATATAATAAAATAAATTTTATTATTTAATACATGTAAATATCAATAATTATATCTATTAATAAATAAGTTAAAGTCTTTTATATTAAGTTGATTTTTTGTAATTTAGCTGAAAATATAATTTATAATTTGAACCTATAAATTTCTCTTTAAATAAAACCTATAATATTATGAAAAGCAAATTTTATCAATTAATTATTATCTGTATTGTTTTGCTCAATACCGGATGTTACTCTTATCGGGTTTTCAATCTAGATCAAGGCATGAATGATTATTTAAAGTCCGATAAAGCAATTAAGGTTCCTAATAATATTTCTGACAAATCTATTAGTTTAACTGTCATTGCTTCAAATAAATGTGGTTGCTACTTTGAAAAAGTTACTGATCAACAGGAAAAACTCGAAAAAGGCCCGTATCGCTGTTTGGGATTTCCTGTCACTTACTCCAATCCTAAAGATGATATTAAGGAAAAAGTGAAAAAAGACCAGGCAGTTTCTCAAGTTGGATTCATATTTAATTCCTATGGAGATGTTGTAAAAAATTCTTTAGAAAGGAATTTAAAAGGGTATTACAAAAATGTTAACATAGAATTAACTGATTTAGAAAAAACCTCGGAAATGCCTGTAAATACTAAAATGGATTACTATTGTGAATGGTTTAGAACAGATGACCGGATTGCATTTGTTAAATTAATAGCAAAATCCAAAGAAGGTATTGAACTGGCAGCTTCTGCAAAGGCTGTAAATGCAATTGGAAATCAACATCTTGTCTGGTTTATTCCTTTGGGAGTTCTTACATTTCCTCTTGGTTATGCCATTGGTATGATAATATTCGACAGTATAGAAACTAATTTAATAAGCGCAACTATAGCAGAGGCTATAGATAAGGCATCTGCCGAATTAAGCAAGAAAATGGCTGATCAGATAGCTTCAGGTACATCTCAAAATTATGAAATATATGTATTGCTTGAATAGAATTATTTTTTAGTTAGTTTGAAAAATATACTTTATAATTTTAAATTGCTTTCTATAATCTTTCGAGGATTTGAAATCCTTAGGGCTTAGTTTAAATTTATATTATGGCTACCAATCAAGATATATTTGAACCTGAGTATTTTTATCATATTTATAACAAAACAGTTGGCAATGAATTATTATTTACGAAAAAAGCCAACTATGTTTTCTTTTTGGAAAAATATAAAAAATATCTTATACCGGTTGTTAATACTTATGCTTACTGTTTAATGAATAACCATTTTCATTTTCTAATCCAGATAAAAGAAGAAAAAATCTTAAAAAAGTTTGAAACCCACGTGGGATTTGAAAACACAAATTTCAGTAATATAATTAGCAAACAATTTTCTCATTTTTTCAATTCTTATGTACACGCATTCAATAAGCAAGAAGACAGAAAAGGAAGTTTATTAAAAAACAGGTTCAAAAGAGTTAGAGTTACTGATGAAGGTTATTTAAAAAAATTAATCTTATATATTCATTTAAATCCTATTCATCATTCTATCTCTGCTAGTTTTGAAGAATGGAAGTATTCTTCGTATAAATCAATTTTAAGTAAAAATCATACTAATCTATGTCGCAAAGAAGTAATTGATCTATTTGAAAACTTGGAAAATTTTAGGTTTTGTCACTATAAAGATTTGGATATGGATGACAAATATATTTTAGAATAATCAAGCATAGCCCTACGAGGGTTTCAAACCCTTGTAGGGCTTTCCCTCTATCTCTAATAATCAACTATAAATTCTTCATTGAATAAGATTCACTCCTCCTCCTCAATAATTAAAAAAATATCCTCATTTTCTTTTTTCATCAGGTATTCTTCGCGGGCAAATTTTTCGAGGTTTTCATTGTTTGTCCTTAACTCGTTTAATCGGCGGGAGTCATTCTCTATCCTTTCTTTATAAAATTCTTTTTCCCTCTCCAGTTCGTTTAAATTATTTATTAATTTCTTCCTTTCCAATAAATTATTCTGATCGAATATAAACAGCCAGATAAAAAAAATAAAAGCTGAAAGAAAATATTTATTTTTTATAATCGGTTTAATTCTTTTCCAGTATTTATTCATTGATTAAATCAATATTATTTTTTACAATAATACAAAATATAACTATATAATATAATGAAAGTTATCAACAGCAAAACCTGTAAATTGTTGATTTCCTATAAAAAAATGATATTTTCAGGTATCTTTATTTTGATAAAAAGAATAAATTAATATAAATAAATTCAATAATTGTTAATTGATTTCTGCAGTTAAAAATAAAATTTATATATTTTTAATATCAATAGTTAAATTTTAAATACAAATAATAATTATGAATAGAATTAAGATCATTCATGTTTTGTTATTAATTTATATTTTATACTTACCTGTAATCTCTAATACGAACAATAAAGCCTTAGTAAAAGCAAAAAATGGTATTTTGGACTTAACAAATTG
>JAFGQQ010000295.1 GCA_016935595.1 Bacteroidales bacterium | reverse complement strand
CTGCTGCAAGCCTAAGTATTTCCGGGCCTGCCCCAAAGTATAACGGATATACTTCCCAACTCCTTATTTTGACCATTTGAAATATTTTCTGTCAATCTACGATAACTATTAATTTTTACTTTCCTAAGGGCAGATGAGGGGTAGCCAAATAATTGCATAACTATTCGAATTAAAACAAATTCAGATATTTTTTTAACTAATTGCTTTAATGACAACAAGCAATATCATTACAAGGAATAATAGGCTACAGAGGATTAAATATAAGATCGTATGAAAACTTTTAATATTCTCAACCTTTATGATTGCTTCACGATATATTTTCCTTTTATGTTTTATCCTTGACTTGTTAAGCATTATAGAAACAGGTAGAAGAACAATAAAACCCACAAGCATTGCAATAGGGGCTAGTGGTAAGTTTAACTCCAATAGAAATAAAAATCCATTAAATTTCAATATAATTTCCAAAATAATAGATATAAATAACAATATTATAAATACACTAGCAATAGCCAGAGCCGTGACGCTTGAATTTATCTCATCCCATCTTTTTTTGTATATTTTTTAATAAAAAGAAAATAACACAACCATATTTTATAAATAGATTCCATAACTACCAATTTTTATACAAATATTCACCGAGATCAAATGCTGAATTTACCATTATAATAGCTGCACCAATTGGAGCTAATGGTGTAAATAACATAACAGTAGCTATAACATAACCAGCTGCTTGAGTTGTTTGTAAAGATTTTCCTGAAAAGATAATTCTGCAATCTTTGCGTATTTCAGGCCTTGCGAACTAATTGTATAATTATCAATTACTTCATTAATTTGATCAAGCGATAAATTATACGTAAGACTATCAAACTCTAATTTTATCTTTTGGAATACATATGAATTTGTAACAGACTCATCAATATTAACATTTCTGTCTTCAATTTCTTTCCATGTTGGATAGATTAGACCAAGACTATCCTTGAGTTTAAGATATGTATCAAAGTGAAGAGTTGCATTCGCATACACTGATGAAAATTCTTTTATAGAAACTTGATCAAAGTATAGATAGTGATAAAATCTTTTAATAACTCCTTTATAATTGACGTTTTCTTGAGACTGTGAAGTCAATGATAGTAGTAGGAACATTATAATAATACTTCTCATATTGTCTGCATTTATCTGTATAAAATATAAACAGGAATAGTACCAAAGTTAGTGTAGTGTGAACTATATCTGAAATAAAAATCATGATCCAATAAATACTTGATATGACTTCCTGTCAAATGCCATGAAGTTAATTATAAAGCAATAGATAGCGCTTATTTCTGAGACGGTTTTACAATAAACTCAACTAAATTGCTCTGTAAACATCCTTGAAAAATATCAGTTTTATAATCCTTGTTTAAAATGAAATAGTCAAATATTTTTTTATTACATTGGAAATAAAGACTCAAATAATACTTTCCAGGAGTTATAAAATAGTAGTTTGTTAGGTTAATAATTATTTCAATCCTTTGACATTTTTGTTTTGGGATGGAAATATTTGAATTATTGTAAAGATACCTCGCTATTTCTCCATAGTTATCTCCCAGGGCTGATAGGTTTCTTTTATCTCTCCAACTAATCGCTTGAATTAATGTTTCCTCTGCATACCAAGGATTTGATGTGTTCAAAATTCTATTATAAGGAGCAAATGGCACAACGTTTAGTGCTGAATCAAAGATTATTATAAAAAAGTCTGAAGGATTAGATATAGCTTCATGTGAATCTATGTATTCACAAAGATGTAGGCTATTTTCGTATAGGTAGTTTTTTGTATATGGGATTACTCCTGGAACAATAATATCTTTATAACTTAAGTTATTAAACTCTACAGTTATGGGTAACTCTACCTCATGATTCAAATGGTATATCTTGTTAGACACACTATCCATATATATCATTAAAGAATCTGATTTTATATTCATCAGAAGTTTTTCCATTTGAGCAATTGCCTTTGATGAACATATGATTAGAATTGCAAATACTGCAATTACACGAATTATTTCTATTGTTTTCATATTAAGAAGGTTCATGGAGTATAAATTGGTCTCTGGGGGTATAATTGCAAATATAGTTGGTAATAGTTTTGTAATTCTTTCCATTGCTGGTAATAGGGGTCTTGTACATCTGTTTTATTTATATTATATTGATAAGCAGCAATTTCACTCTTAATTATGCCGTATGTTAAATCCCCCTTTATTGGTGATTCATTATAACTCCAATTGGATATACTCCCATCAAAATTGTGCTTTGCATGGTAAAATTCATGCCCAAGTGTCACGCTTAACAAATTATCAGTAAATGCTTTTGGATAAAGGTCAATCTTTGAATTCCATCTAACTAGGTTATTTTCTTCATCTAAAACTTTCCTTGAACCTACTAGCCTATTAGTTTCAGCAGCAGCTGTAATAGGAAATATTGTTTCCATTCCTCCATCTTCTTTAACTCGGTCATCAGAAATAGGGATTATATATATTTTCGGGTTTCCGCCAGCAGCCCAAAGATTAAATAATTCATTATCATTCATCAGTGCATCGACTATTGCATATACTTGCGCAATTGTTCCCCCATCAATTTGCTTCCTAATATAGTTTTTAGTAAATTCATCCGAAACTATCATACTATTACCAAATCCTTCAGATTCATCTCCAATGCCATCACTTCCAATTAATAAATATATAACTGCTGTTTCCCTATTTTTATTAGTACCAGTAGCAGACCAAGAAGCAACATAACTATTCCACTCCATTTGTTTGTCGCTACACGCCTTCTGAGCTGCCCAAAGAGAGAAAAAATCCGGATAACGCTCGGCGCCGAATGATCTTCGTCCATCCGGATCAATATTACTTGCTGGATTATTACCCATGCCCACATAGGGGCTGCTAAACTGCAACTTCGGATCGGGAACATGCCATCTGCCCAGTTGTTCATCAAACATGCGTGCACCGAAGTCGTACCACCACAGGTTAAAATTGCTTTGCTGTTCTTTGCCCTGGAAAAGATAATTGTTAACAGTGCTCCCACGATAACTTAAACCGCTCATGGTCATACCATAGGGGTAGAAATGATCTTCCTGAACGATTTCGGCATCACCATCCTCGTCAGCATCAGAAATGGTTAAACGGTTATTTCCTAAATGGTCTTTCAGGAAGTACTCTGCCTGAAAGCCTCCGCTGTCGAGCGCCAGCATGCGGCCTTCTTCGGTCATCACCATTTGAAGCGTGTCATCCAAATAAACCATATTTGATACATAATCAGTTACCATCGAGTTTTGTCCGCTAACAATTTTTTTCTTTAGCCTATTCCCTAATGCATTATAAAGATAGATGATTTTATGTGTTGCATCAAATATTATTTCTTCAGGAAGGTTAAGATAATTATACTTGAT
>JAFGQQ010000294.1 GCA_016935595.1 Bacteroidales bacterium | reverse complement strand
TTTTAGTGCAATTTGTTTGGCAAATTCAATTTCCGGTTTAAGTTTTTCAAGATTATCATTAGCAAATCCATTCGGGATATTTGTGTTTACAATCATTACTTTTTTCCCTTCTTTGACCAGTTGAATGCTTTTTAATCGGTTTTCAACAGCGGCAGGAGAGTCGGGCTGCGCTTTAGAATGAAATAATGAAAAACCGGTCAATTTCTCAGAAAATAACTCTAAAAATGCCAGGGTTGCATAACCTCCCATTGAATGCCCGATAAGAACAATTTTATCAATATGTAAAAAGTCCAGGACTGCTTTTACTGTTTCAGCCATAAATTCCATAGTAGATACTTCGCCAATATGGCCGGTTTCGCCATGCCCGAGCAGGTCGATAGTAATTATCCGGTATTTTTCGCTTAAAGGGCAAACAAAATCATCCCAAATGTTCAGTGACTCGAGGTACCCGTGAAGAAATACAACAGGCATTCCTTCGCCGCCATCATCAAAACGGACAGAAATACCTTTATAAACAATTTTTTTTAACATATTTCTTCAATCAAAAACCCAACTGATTTTAAATCGTCCCAAAAATTTGGATAAGATTTACTAACCACTTCAGGATTATTAATAATTACAGCATCTTTTACCATGGCAACAGGTGCAAATGCCATAGCCATACGATGGTCTTCATAGGTTTTAATGGAGTGGATTTTTTCTTTTATAACTTTTGTTATTCCTTTCCATTCAATTGTTCCATGTGTTTTTTCTTTAATTTTTGCATCGTATTTTGCCAGTTCTTTTTGTAAAGCGTTTATCCTGTCGGTTTCTTTTATTTTTAAACTTTCTGCCCCGGATATTTTAAAAGGGATATTTTTCATAACACACGTAACTACAACAGTTTGGACTAGATCGGGGTAGTCCGAAAAATTAAAATCGAGCCTCGGAACACAAATACGGCTTTTTAATAAATGGATACCATTATTTATAAACTTAGTTTCCACTCCTAAAAGCTCAAAAATATTAACAACTTCCGAATCGCCTTGCAGGCTGTTTTCATTTAATCCAAATATTTTTAAATCAACAATATCTGCCAGTGCAGCCATCTGGTACCAGTACGATGCACCGCTCCAATCGGCCTCAACTGTAATTTCTTTGGCTTTGTAATCTCCTTTTTTAATTTTAATAATGTTTTTATCCCATGCATATTCAACCCCAAAATATTTCATTAACTCTAAGGTTAATTTTATATAAGGCACTGAAGATATTTTGTTTTCAAGTTCAAGGATTAGGCCATCGGGTAATGAGGGGGCGATTAATAAAATTGAACTGATAAACTGGCTGCTTATGCTCCCATCAATTTTTACATGCTTGCCCGATAGTTTTTTGCCATTAATTTTTAAAGGCGGGAAACCTTCTTTTTTAGCATATTCAATATCTGCTCCCAGTTGTTTTAACCCATTAACCAAATGTCCTATAGGACGTTTTTTCATACGCTCAGTACCGGTTAAAATCCATTTTCCTTCTTTCTGGGCTAAATATGCAGTTAAAAAACGCATTGAAGTCCCGGCATGACCGGCATCAATAATATTGTTGTTCGTTTTAAATGCGTTTAATAATATGTGGGTATCATCACTTTCAGACAGGTTGTTTATTTTTATTTCGTCGTTGCAGAGTGCTTTTATAATTAACAACCTGTTGCTTATACTTTTTGAAGTTGTAAGTGAAATTTCACCCTTAAGTATTTTATTTGTTTTGCATATTTTATACTTCATAATGATGTATTATTGAAAGACAAATTTAATATTTTAAGCGCTTTTTATGAATTAATTTTGTTATTTTAGGAATTGTATTTTATTGTATTTAGTTGTGAAGATGTTTAAAAACCAAATAACTGGCATGAATTTTTTGAAGTAAAATAATAACAGCATATAAATGATAATTGATAACGAAAAACGGATTATAAGCTTAAAATTAAGAAAATTATTTTTTGCGATTTTGGCTGGAATAGTAATCACTTTGTTTTTTACTTTGGATTTTTTCAGGGATAGTGTCTTTAGCCTGTCTAATAAGGCAGCTTCAGTTATTGTGATAATTTTTTATTTTGGATATTATTTCTACCAGTGGTTTTTAAATCCATATTATATTCATTTCTCCGATGAAGGAGAAAAGATTGTATTGAAGTTTTATGCCTCAAGGGCTTCGGGAGGGAAAAAGATGGCTATTGAAATTCCAAAACATGCATTTCACCACTTTGAACAGGAAAAAGAAATTATTAACCAAAAAGAAAAAATTACATTATTTCAAACCACAAGCAAAGGAATATTCAAATATCCCGCTATTTATTTGTCGGGTTTAAATAAAAAAGAAAAGGAAAATTTAATTTATTCTTTAAAAAAGTATATTAAAGAGATTTAAGTTGAAATATAATAGGGAATTTTTATTAATCTGCATTACTCAAAAGTGTTTAACAAATCGTTAGGCGAAATTAATATTAATTCCATATTTCAGTATCTCATTAACTACCGGATTTGTTCTATTAAAGTCATGAAAGTCAAATGGATGTGGCTCAATCCTTAAGTCAACCTTACGCCTAAGTTTCATTAAATCTATTTGAGTATCAATAATGTCATTTACCTTTTTCAGTACTATAGCAATATCTATATCACTATTCTCATGATTAGTCCCTTTTGCATAGCTGCCAAATAATATTACACTCTGAATATCATATCTGCTTTTAATAGATTCAATATACTTTCTGGCTACTTCAATTGCTTGTCCTTTATCCATTCTCGTATGTTTTTAATTTTATTAATCCATTCGCAGGAATACTCAGGAGTACATTTCTTATAAAACGCTTGTTTATAACTATCGTATCTTGCGTTTAGATTAAATGTTGTTATTGTATCAAGCCAATCTAACTGCTCTTCTGAAAAATTTAATTTAGCAATATTAGCCAATTTTGTTAAATCATGGGTGAAAGGGGCGTGATCATTTAATGATTTTACAACCGATGCCTAAATTAATTTCTCTATTACAATATGTCCAATAAATAATGACCAACTATAATCCTTTGACTCATATAAGTGAACCATTGTTTTATAATCTTTATCCGAACTCTCAATCCAATGTTGAAATATTTTACTAACATCAATATTTTTTGTCATACTTTTTCTTTATCACAAAGATACAATTTTTAAATTTTGGCTATAAATAAAGATAATTTTTAATGTGGCCTAATATATATTTATTAATTATGCAGGTTAGAATATGACAAAAATAGTATAAAAGGAGTTTTATAAATCGGATTTATTTTTATATTTGAAAAACCAAAATAAACTAAAAACATTACTATTATGAGAAAGAATTTATTATTAATGTTTTTCGCATTTTGTATGACTGGTTTATTTGCCTCACAGGCCGATTTATTTTCATACAATGCCGAAGAAGTTGAAGCCCAATTCAGCGAATTAACCCGTTTGGAAAATTATATTGAAGAAAATTCCAGTCTGTCTTTTAACGATATAATTTTATCGAGCGAGTTTGCCAATGCAAACATAAGTAATGAATTAGGCAATTCTATGGCCTCCGGGTTTACATTAGACGAAATGGACTGGGGCGGATTTTTATGGGGATTTTGTTGTGGGCCTTGCGGTGTCTTAATTGTATATCTGCAAAAAGACAAACGTACAAATGAGAGAATGATTTCATCTCTTATCGGATGGGGAGTTAGTGTAGTTGTTTCTTTGATTACGAATATCGCAACAGGGTTCCAGTACCTATCTTATTATTAATTTTAACATTTACAGTATTAATGCGCAAAAAAGCTATATTATTGTTTTTAATGTTTTTTTGCGCATTTTCTTTATCTGCGCAGGTATTTTCCCGTATTGAAGCTGATTTTTCTGTTAAAGAAGTTGGCAGTAATGGCATACAAAGATTAACCACAGGCAAGGTGTATTTTGATAAAAATTTGAAAAAAGTTGTATATTTTACTTCTTTTCCTCAAGAAGAAATAATAATTATAACAGATTCATTAACTTACCAAGTACAAAACGATAGTATAAAAAGAAAATCCAAAGCAATTAACCTTGCGAGTTTTTCAATTTTTAACCTTTCTTTAAATGGCAATTTGCCTTATTATGGTTTACAAAACACATTTTATGAATTAACTGATATAAAAAATGAAGGCAATATGGTTATTTCGTCATGGAGTTTGCCCGAAACAAAGAAAACCGGTAAAAGTAATATTCTTCTTCTTTCTCAAAAAGATAAACTTTTATTTGGATTAATTACTATGGCTCCGGATAGTATTATAATATCGAAACAATTTTTTGAAAAATATACTCAAATCGATGGTTTATCATTTCCTCAAGAAATTACACAATTTTTCTATTATGATGGTAAAGAGGAAATTAAAAGAACTAATTTTAAAAACATTATAATAAATAATTTCAGTGAAAATAAGTATTATAATTATCCTGTTCCTCCTGGCCGCTAACGGTAAAAATATATTTGCCCAAACTCATTCTGATATTGAATGGATAAAAAAAACAAATGAAGTTAAAAAGGGTAAACATTATCATTTTTCAGGATTTGCAAACCCTAATCAGTTTTTACTTACAAATTCTTTTATTTTTTATAAAAAGTATATATCCTCCCAGGATATTTCCAAATGTACATTTACCCCGTCCTGTTCCGAATATGCCTTACAGGCCATAAAACAACAGGGGGTTATAATCGGGGCAATTAATTTTTTTGACCGGTTTAGCAGGTGCAACGGGTTAAAAAAACCCTATTATGAAACAGATAAAGAAAAAATGGTATTAATTGACCCGGTAAGAAATATCCGATATGAGTTGCTTAAACAAAAATAGCTTAATAATTTTATTGTACTGTTTTCTTCCATCGTTTTGTTTTTCGCAAAATATATTTGATTTGCAAAACACAATTCGCTATGCCGATTATTTATTTATGGCTAATGAGTTTAACCTTGCCAGACAAGAATATGAAAGGGCTATTTTTATGGATTCTTCTAATTTGCATGTCCGGTTAAATTTAATTAAAACATACCGCCGGTTAAACCAAAATGAATTTGCCCTTGAGAAATTAAATGAGTTTTATCCCCATAAAAACTGGACATCGCCATTTGCCCGGGAATTTGTTAATTTAACAATTAAATCTGGTAATTACAATGATGCGCGAAACCATTTAAAGAACAATAGTTATTTTTCATCCGATGACTTATTAGCTAATCAGGTTATAGTTGAGTTATTTGACCAACAATACAGCAAGGCGAAGATATTGTTTAACCAGGGGTATAATTCCTCAAACAATTATTTAACCGATCTTTACAATATCACAAATGAAGCTGCTTCTTTAAAATATAAGAAACCGGCCCTTAGCTTAACATTATCGGTTTTTGTCCCTGGTGCAGGGCAGTTATATTCGGGTTACTGGAAAGAAGCCGTTTTTAGTTTCTTATATACTTCGGCAGCAGTATTTCAGGCATATCGGGGATTTTCAAAAAACGGGATAAAATCATTTTATGGCTGGATGTTCACAGGCATTTCATTCGGATTTTATTCGGGAAATATATATGGCGCTGTAAAATCAGCTAATAAACACAATTATCTTGCAAAACAAAAAATTCAGGTCAAGGTTGAAAACATATTTAACAATTATATTAATAATTAGCAATTTGGTTTGTGTTTTAGGACAAACTGTTGAAGAAACATTTAATTATGCCAATATTCAATATAAAGCTAAAAACTTTGAATTGGCAATACCGGCTTACCGCAGAATATTATTTTTTGATGAAAACCGGTTTAACCGGGAGACTTATTTGCAATTAGCACATTGTTATTTTGAACTTGGCATTGGAGATAAAGCCCATTATTATTATGATATAGCTTATAATATTGCTGAAGATGATTCAATAAAAGCCATCATAATATTCCAAAAAACTTTGTTATATCTTTTATCCGGAGAAAATAAATATGCCAGGGTTGAAATTGAGAACCTTAAAAACATAGAAAATGAAGAAATAATGAACCGTTCAAATTTTTACAAGGGAGTGGTTTATTATAAAAACGATTTTATTAGTGATTCAAAAGAATTCTTTTTATCGAATAGTAAGTTTTCAGAAAAGGAAAAAGCAACAATTGATTCCCTGTTTGTTGAATATGATTTAATTTCCCGGATAAATCCCCAGGCAGCAAGGTATTTAAGTGCAATTGTCCCGGGTTCAGGCCAGTTATATACAGGCCATTATAATGAAGCTTTAAATTCGTTTTTATTAACTGCTGCTTTTTTTGTTTTGTTTCAATATACTGCTATTAATTATTCATTGCTTGATGCCGCTTTAGCTGTATTGCCCTGGTACCAGAGATATTTTATGGGAGGGACTGAACAGGCAGCAAACCTGGCAATTAATAAGATTGAAAAAAGGAAAAGCGAAGTTTTAAATGAAATAATTGATGTATATAAATAAAAAAATTGTATTTTGCTTATTAATAATAAATGTTAAAATATAACATTTAATTATTACGGCGAAACCGAAAAGCCTTACGAGTAGGATAACTTAAAACTAAACTGTATGAAAAAGATTATTTATGGAACCGCTTTTTTAGGCATGATAGCTATTTTATTTAGTTCATGTGTTGTGACAAATAAAGGTTTTCAGTCTTCACCTGTAATTTCGAGGAATGTAGAACTTGATCCTATTAAAGCCGATATAAAAGTTGATGCTGGCAAGAAACTTGAAGGTGAGAGCAGCTCGGCATATATATTAATGTTTAGAATAAAAGGCGACAAAACCTTTGCCGATGGAATTGCATATAGTACTGATGCCAGCGCCGGTATTCTTGCGCAATTAAATCCAATTAATGTTGCAAAACAAAACAGGCTGACAGCAGTAAGGGCTGCCGCAGCATATAATGCCCTTAGTGGCCATAATTACGATGTTCTGGTCCATCCAAGTTATACCATTACAACGGTAAATTATGTTGTATATAAAAAATATTCGGTTAAAGTAACCGGCTATGGCGCTTATTATGAAAATTTCAGGACAGAAAAACAAAAAGTGATAATAACTGATAATAATAAAGAGTACATATTTCCCGATAAATAATTTTAAAACTAAGAGGGTGTCTAAATAAGCCCTTTGAGTGACTTTGTGTTTACCTTTGTTCTTTTTGTGGTGAAACATAAAATATAAACAACAAAGGCATCATAATCCAGGTTAATATTGGGATACCAAGGCACACAAAAAAGATAAAATCTTATTTTTATTTAGGCACTCTTTTTAATAGTAAATAAATGTTAGAGGCAGACTTATTATACAAGATAGGCGTAAGTTTAATTCCCGGAATAGGCAGTATTAATGCAAAAAAAATAATTGCCCATTGCGGTAATGCTAAAGATGTATTTAAATCGCAAAAATCGAAACTATTAAAAATTCCGGGGATTGGAAAAGCAGTGGTCAATAATATCCTGAATAATAATGTATTGTCTGTTGCAGAAAAGGAAATTGAATTTATGCTTAAATACAATATTAAACCGTTGTTTTATCTCGATCCCGAATACCCTGCCAGGCTTAAACATTGTGATGATTCGCCTGTTATGCTTTTTATAAAAGGCAACATTGATTTTGAAAAAGGAAAAGTTATAAGTATTGTTGGTACCAGAAATGCAACAGCTTATGGAAAAGAGGTTTGTGAAAAACTTGTTAAGGAACTTGCAGAAAAAAATTATGAAGTATTAATTATAAGTGGGTTGGCATACGGAATTGATGTTGCATCCCATAAAGCTGCCTTAAAGTATGGGTATAATACTGTGGGGGTTTTAGCACATGGTTTATGCCAAATATATCCATCTGCACATAAAAATATAGCCAAAAAAATGCTTGAACAGGGAGGCCTTGTTACTGAATTTTTGCATTTTGAAACCCCTGAAAGGCCTAATTTTGTAAAAAGAAACAGAATAATTGCCGGACTTGCCGATGCAACAATTGTAATAGAATCGGGTGTTAAAGGGGGCGCACTTATCACTGCCGATATTGCAAATTCATATAACCGCGATGTATTTGCATTTCCCGGAAGGGCAGGTGATACATGGTCGGAGGGATGTAATAAATTAATTAAAACCAACAAAGCCGCATTAATCGAGAATGTTGATGACTTAGAATATTTAATGGGATGGGAAAATGAAGTACATAAAATAAATCCTGTACAAAAAAAATTGTTTGTTGAACTATCCCGGGAAGAAAAAATTATTTACGATTTAGTTAAAGAAAACAATGAAATTACTATTGATGTTTTGGCAATAACCTCAAAAATGCCGGTAAGCAAAGTTTCACCTGTTTTATTAAATCTTGAATTTTCGGGTTTGGTAAAAAGCCTTCCGGGAAGCAGGTATAAGGTAATATAGAACTTAGTATTTCTGCATAAATAGAATCATTCCCCATTATTTAAATGTTTAATATTCTAATTAATTTTTAAAACCGGTATATATAATTGTTTGTATATCAGAAGTTAATTAATAAAAAACTGATTTTGCTTACAAATTTCTCAATTTTTTTGGTAAACTGTTTTTAACTAAATAATATGATTCATCAATCCATTCGTATATGAGTTTATCATTTGAAAATTCGTTTATTAAAACCGTGTTCCAGTATTTTTTATGCATATGATATCCGGGTATTACCCAACTGTATTTTTCCCTTAATTCTATAGCTTTTTCGGGATCACATTTTAAATTTATCCTTAATTCTCCTTCCAGGTCGGTTAATGCAAACATTTTATTTTTTACTTTAAAAACAAGGGTAGTTTCATCAAAAGGGAAGCTCTCTGTAACGCCTCCTTTTGAAATACAATATTCACGTAATTCTTCAATATTCATTGTATAAACTATTTTATCATTGGATAAAAAGCGTCTTCAATATGTTCAATTTCGTATTTTGCTCCTTGTAAAATTATCGAAACGATATCAAAACGGGCTTCAAGGTCAATGTTGTATTTTTCAATATATGCATTCGCTGCTTCGATTATAAACCGTTGTTTTTTTCTTGTTACAGCTTCTTTTGGATTTTCGAAATAATTGGTGTTTCGGGTTTTTACTTCAACAAAAACAATAATGTTA
>JAFGQQ010000293.1 GCA_016935595.1 Bacteroidales bacterium | reverse complement strand
CTTAATAAATGCTTGCTTGCAGTATTTAAATTTACACCTACAAGGTTAACCGAACTTTCTACAACCTGGTCAAGGCTTTCTTTTAATTTTTTCTGGTCTACATCGTGCTGGTATTGGCCAACACCAATAGATTTTGGATCGATTTTTACCAGTTCGGCCAAAGGGTCCATCAATCTTCTTCCAATCGAAACTGCCCCCCTTACTGTTACATCGTATTGAGGAAATTCATCGCGGGCTACTTTCGAGGCGGAATAAACCGAAGCACCGTTTTCGCTAACAACAAAAACCTGCAATTCCCTGTCAAATTTAATATGTCTTATAAATTCTTCAGTCTCCCTGCTTGCTGTTCCGTTTCCTATGGCAACTGCTTCTATTTTATATGAATTCACCAATGAATTGATTTTTTTCATTGATTGCGTTTTTTCGTTTTGTGGCGGGTGAGGGTAGATGGTTTCATTATGGATAAGGTTTCCCTGTTCGTCAATGCAAACTACTTTACAACCGGTTCGGTAACCGGGGTCGAGGGCTAAAACACGTTTTTGTCCAAGCGGAGGTGCCAACAGCAATTGACGCAAATTTTCGGCAAAAACTTTTATGGCTTCATCATCGGCTTTTTCCTTATACAGGGTTTTAAATTCATTCTCAATCGATGGAGATAATAAACGCTTATAGCTGTCTTCAACTGCCATCCTTATTTGTTCCGATACATCGTAATACCCTTTAACAAACAGCGAAAACAGTTCTTCAAGAACATTATTTTCATCAGGTTCAATCGTTATTTTTAAAAAACCTTCATTTTCGCCGCGCCGCATGGCCAACATCCTGTGCGAAGGGCATTTTCTTAAAGGTTCATGAAAATCAAAATAATCCGAATATTTTACTCCTTCTTCTTTTTTCCCTTTTAATACTTTTGAATAAATAAAAGCATCTTTATCAAAAATAGCCCTTACTATATTTCTTGCACGTTGATTTTCATTAATCCATTCAGCAACAATATCCCTGGCTCCCTGTAATGCCGATTCAACATCAGGAACATCTTTATTAATAAATTCTTCAGCTTTTTTGATAATATTAAGTTCGGTTTGTTTCATTACTATTTTTGCAAGTGGCTCCAGCCCTTTTTCTTTAGCCATCGAACCGCGGGTTTTTTTCTTGGGTTTATAAGGTAAATAAATATCTTCAAGTTCATTCAGGGTTAAGGCTTCTTCAATTTTTTTCTTCAAATCATCACTAAGTTGCCCTTGTTCTTCTATCGATTTAAGTATTGTTTCCCTTCTTTTGTCAATTTCTATGAGCTTGTTCAACTGTATTTGTATTTCTCCAATAACAACTTCATCAAGGCTTCCTGTAAGTTCTTTTCTATACCTCGAAATAAAAGGAATAGTAGCTCCCCCGGAAAACAATTGAATTGTATTTTTAACCTGTTCAGGTTCAATATTTAATCCTTTTGCAATTATTGCATAGTATTCATTTCTCATTTGTACTGTAATTTTTAAGGTGGTAATATTAAAATATTATCCTTTATTTTACTAATAAGAAGCTTTGTATTAATTTACAATAAGCGTTTTTTTTTCAACAAATAACTTTAATTGATTTTGAGAATAATAGGAGGCTGTGTAAAAACTCTATTTTTGTCATCAAGACACCAAAACACCAAATATCACAAAATTGTAATATGCTGATAAATAATTTTTTGTGAAACTTTATGCTTTTGAGTTTTTATGGCGAAAACAAAACTTTTTAGAAACCCTTTTATGCAGAACTTATCACTACAGGGCTTTAACACCAAAGGTTAGTTTTTATTCAAACACTTTCGATTTTAAAACATAATGATATATATCAGTAAACCAATTTGCGTAAATGCCGTAGAAATAGATAAAAAATAAAGATTTAAAGCCATGAAAGGATATAAAATAATAGTATTGGTGGGCTTTTTTATTTTTTCTTTAATCATTGCACGGGCCCAAAATTCTACAGAAAGAACTTTAAACAAGCATGAATTGAAAGTTCAGAAGTTAGAACAAAAAATAATGAAGGCAGAACTGAAAGTAATTAAATATCAGGAAAGCATTGTTGATGCTGACAGCCTGATTGAAGAAGGAAGACAAATGCAATCGAACGCTTCTATACAAATAGCGTTTTTAACGAGTGAAGAAAACAAGTGTATTAAAAAGCAAAATAAAGAGATTAAAAGATTGAACAAACAAAAAAGAAAGGCAGGTAAAGAAGAAGCAAAGGAGATAGCAGCAGAAATTAAAAGACTCGACACAGATTTTAAGGTTTGGGAAAAAGAGCATGAGAGAAGATATAAATCTGCAAACAGTAATGTTGAAAAAGGTATAATGCTCCAGGAAAAAGGAAGGGAAAAAGCAAGACAAAGTAAAGTGTTGTTAAAAGATGCTGAAAAAGCATTGGAAACGGCAAAAAAACAACTTCAGGATTATTTAAGCGGAATGGAAATGGTTGAAAAATAATGCATATTTATTTTTGATGTGGTAATTGTTTTTTAACTTGTAGAATTATTTTTTATTTGCCAGTATAAAACAGAAAAAGTAACTTCGATAATGATTAAAAACAATAATAAATTAAATTTCATGCATATGAAAATTTTAAAAACCAGTATTTTAAGTGCAATTATTTTTTTTGGCACAGTCAATTCTTTTTTATGCAGTAATTTATACGGGCAGGATAATGTTGAGGAAGGCCTTAGTAAACAAGAGATAAAGCTTCAAAAATTAGAAGAGAAGGTTGATAAATACAAACTAAAGATTGAATCAATAAATATTAAAATTGCCCAGGCAGATAGCCTGATTGATGCCGGGATTAAAATGGAAGCCGAAGCAAAAGCAGAAATGATAAATATTGAAAATGAAGAAAAGGCTTTTATTAAATCTCAAAATACACAATTGAAAGAATTAGGAAAAAAAAGAAAGAAAGCTGCGCCAGAAGAAGCAAATGAAATTGATGCCGAAATTAAAGTTCTCGATACTGAATATAAAAATACAATTCGTAATATTGATAAAAGGTACAGCGAACAAATGAAGTTGCTTGATAAGGGAATAGCCAGCCAGGATAAAGGAAACGAAAAGAAAAAATTGTTACTTCCCTCCCTGAAAGAAGCGCAGGATTTATTATATGAAGCAGAAGCAGAGTTAGAAAATTATAAAACGGAGTTTGGTTTTAAATAGGTTTAAGCTAAAATTAAATATATTTTGATAATTCTTTTTTCAACTCCTCATAATTATTACAAACCGGAAACTGGGGGAAATCGTCAACTACTTTTTGCGGTGGTTTGTATAAAATACCATTATCGGCTTCCTGTAACATCGATACATCGTTATATGAATCGCCAAAAGCAACTACTTTATAGTCTAAACTTTTTAGCGCCTGCACTACTTTTCGTTTAGGGTCTTTTTGCCTTAGGTTATAATTAATTATCTGGTTTTTTTCGTTAATGGTAAGTGAATGGCAAAAAAGAGTAGGCCGG
>JAFGQQ010000292.1 GCA_016935595.1 Bacteroidales bacterium | reverse complement strand
TTTAATATTGATTACCAGTTAGGATTAAGAGTTGAATACACTTACAGAGTTATAGATTTTGAACAAAAAGATACTATGCAAACATTTAGCATCGACCGGCCCGATTTTTTTCCAACTATACACTTATCAAAAGATTTAAATAATGACCAGCAAATAATGGCAAGTTACAGCCGCAGAATTAATCGCCCACGAGGCTGGTCGTTAGAACCTTTTACAAGTTACCGCGATAAATATACCATGAGAAAGGGAAATCCTGATTTGCAACCTGAATATATTTCTTCCTATGAATTAGCCTATCAAAAAAGAAGAGGCAATTCTTTTATTGCTATTGAAGGTTTTTATCGGATTACAAAAGGAGTAATAACAAGAGCCCCTTTAAGAGAATCAGAAAATACAAATGTCGAAACCATGACTTTTTTAAATTTAGATAATGATTATGCTTTGGGTGCTGAATTCATGATTAATCATGATTTAACAAAATGGTTTAAGTTAAATGCCAGCACAAATTTATATCATTACCGTGTTAAAGGCGATGTTGGGGAAGGAGATAAGGTGAAAGAGAGTTTTAACTGGGATGGTAGAATAAGCACAACATTTGTAATAACTCCTTATACCCGTGCACAAGTTAACGGTTTTTATAGGGGACCCTCTGCAACAGTGCAAGGTATGAGACGAGGTTTCTGGGCATCAGACCTGGCAATTAAGCAGGAATTTTTTAAGCGAAGTTTAGCCTTAACATTACAAATAAGAGATGTATTCGGTTCAATGAAATTTGAATTTGAAAACGAATATTCAGATTCATATTTTCATGGGAAATTTAGGAGAGAACCTACTATTTTTATGTTATCATTAAGTTATAAAATTAATAATTATAATAAAAAGCAACGAAACGGTGATCTTGGGGAAGACGTAAACGGGGCAGGTGAATTTGAGGGTGGAGAATTTTAGTCGTTTCAGTGAGCTATAAAAATTTAAAAACTGTATTTGATGACATTTAAATATTTGATTTTTACATGTTTTCTGCTTCAAAGAATTTTTCTAATATTTTCACAATCCGATATAACTTTAATTATAATGAATCCTTTATACTTCGAAAGTCCTGAGAAATCAATTCCAGTTATTACCGAATTATTAATAAATGCGGACTGGGAAACGCTTAGCAGGTATTACAATCTTTCCAATTCTGGTATTGATATAAAAGAATTAATCTCGGGAGATTTTTTTATCAGGGATAAAAAACCGGAAGCAGCGCATCCTGCAGCATTCTGGAGATTTAAACATCCTTTTTCACCGGGTTTTAAATATTTATCAGATTATGAGATTAAGGAAAATATATATAAAGTAGAACTTGTAATTGAAATTGACCAGGGGGATGGAATGATTCAAAAGGGATTTCAGCTTTTTTATATGATTAAATATAAACAAGGTTTTCAAATCTTACCGGAAATGGAATTTTAATAATACATGCATAAAGAGTTTTTTTTGAAAAATATAAAGAAGAAAAGAAACGAAGAATATGGCAAAGAAACTGAAAAATTACATTCAGAAAGTTATTGTAACGCTATTGTCTACATTATTCATTATTTTAATTATAAATAAGTTAAAACACAACTAATCTGTCCTGAGTGCGATGATCTTTTAATGCACTATGCCAGCATGCAATTGGAGATTCCCGGACGCGAAGCTTCAATTTACACTTATCAATGGTTTAAATGTGAAAACTGTGGTAAAACTTATTATGGTTCGCTAGAAGAATTTCTGGATGTATTTGACAATGATTTAATGCACATTGGATATTTGGCCGAACCAGAAAAATGGGAGAAATCTCTTAAAATCATAAAGTCTTGTCCTAACCTCGAATACAAAAGTTGTAAATGTAAAATACATCAAAAATATGCTAATGAAGGATTTGATGGGGTACTTAAAATCGTTCCCATGAATTTGAGGAATTATTGATCTTGATTTACTCTGCTTATTAGATTAGATTTATAGTTATCTATTTTTAATATATTGTTAATAAAATGTTCAAAGAAAAAGTAACTTTTTTCCTTAGTATTGGATTAAACTTTTAAAATTTGCATTTGTTATTATACATGGTATATTTTAACCATTTAATAAGCTAGGTTATGAAAGAAAAAATGTATAATGCAGTGGATGTATTAAAAGCCAGGGTTAATTATAATCTTGAGAGGTTAAGGGAAAACGAGAAAAAGATAAAAGATCTGGTGAATTTAAAAGAAAAAACCGATGTTGAGAATGAGGAATTGATTGAATATTTTAATGAAAACAAACAATTACTGGCTGAAAATAAAGAGGCCATTAATTTGCAGATGAGTATTATACAATTTATTTCTCAATATAGAAAAAATTGGGATAACGAAAAGTTTTCAAATATTCTTTTGGCTTTGGATCTTTCAGATGAAGATTTATTTGATCATACAGTGGACGGAAAAATACTATATAATGACAAACATCCAAAATTTGGCGATCAGGATTTTAAGGATAAATTATTAGAGTATTATTCTGCACGCGAAGATTATGAAATGTGCAATTTCATAATGAAGACAGGAACATAAAAAAACCGGGATTTCCCCGGTTTTTTTATTTATTCTTATTGCCTTTCTATAAAAAAGCTTAGATTTGTCTATTTCAAATCATTGAGTTCGATATAAATTAATATTATAAATTTTGTATTATAAATGACAAATTTAAAAGAAGGATTGTTGAATATAAAAGCATTTGCCTTTGATGTGGATGGTGTTTTTTCACCAACTCAGGTTATCATGCATCCTTTTGGTGAACCAATGAGATCGATGAATATCAGGGATGGATATGCAATACAATTAGCAGTAAAAAAAAAATATCCCATTGCAGTTATTACAGGGGCAAGATCAAAATCGGTGAAAAAACGATTTCTTAGATTGGGCGTAACTGACATATATTTAAACTCATATAATAAAATTGAAGCCTTTGATGATTTCATCAATAAGTACGATTTAAATATTGAGCAAATTTTATATATGGGCGATGATTTGCCTGACTTTGAAATTATGAAAAAAGCGGGTTTTCCAACCTGCCCGGCCGATGCAGCGGAAGAAATTAAATCTATCTCAAAATATATCTCTGATAAAAACGGGGGAGAAGGTTGTGTGAGGGATATTCTCGAACAGGTTATGAAAGTCCAGGGGAAATGGTTAGATACCGATGCATTTAGTTGGTAGCTTTTTATAAATTATGAAATATTTTTTGAAAATAATAAGGGTGCAAAACCTATTCATAATTATACTTACTCAAGTTGTTATACGTTATTTTGTAATTCAGCCGATTTTAAGATTAAAAGGATTCGATTTATCAATTTCTCTTATGCACTTTTCGGGATTAGCTTTGGCAACAATTTTAATTGCAGCTGCTGGTTACATTATTAATGATTATTATGATTTTAAAGTTGATTATATAAACCGACCCGAAAAAGTTCTCGTAGGTACGAAATTATCAAAGATAAGCGCTTTTATTTTTTTTATGATTTTAATGTTCACCGGATTAGCTGTAGGAAGCTATATTTCTTTAAAAAATGATATGGCAGAATTGATTATAATATTTTTAATTATTAGCGGATTGCTATGGTTTTATTCATATTCATATTCAAAACAGTTTTTAATTGGAAACATAGTGATTGCCGCGTTAACATCGATGGTCCCTTTAATAATTGGTTTAAGTGAGATTAAAGGAGTATATCTTCAATATAAAACATTAATTTTTCAGCATTTAAACATGATAGCCACATTAAAATATTGGATTTTTGGTTACACAGCATTTGCTTTTTTATGTACTTTAATCAGAGAAATTATTAAAGATACAGAAGATTTTGAAGGCGATTTTGTTGATAATCGGAAAACAATGCCTTTAATTTTAGGGATAAAAACCACTAAAGCAGTATTGTCTTTTATGAATATTTTTATGTTGATATCAATTATATATATATATATAAAGTATATTGGTTTGGAAATCTTTACTTTTATTTATGTTTTAGCAACACTTGTATTTCCTATAATATATATTCTGTATTTAATTTATAAAGCCGATAATAAAAAACATTATCATTTAGCTAGTAATTTTTTAAAATATATAATGGTTTGCGGGATATTATTTTCAATAGTATATAAATTAAATATGATAAATTAATAGAAAAATGATTTTATCTAATTTAAAAGATTATCATATTATATTAGGCTCTAAATCCCCAAGGCGGCAAAGATTATTAAAAGAAATAGGAATTGACTTTGAAGTTAAAGTTATTGAAGAGTTTAATGAAAGCTATCCTGATGAATT
>JAFGQQ010000291.1 GCA_016935595.1 Bacteroidales bacterium | reverse complement strand
TATCGGATTTAAACTAATTTCATTGGTAATAGCCAGGTAAGCATCTTCTTTATACCGGTTTAACAACTCAATTTGATTATAATGATGGAAAGTATCAACAATTTCATCGGCAAACCTAACGAAACCATAAATAGAATAAATGGAATCATGAAATTTCTTGTGTAAAAATTCAATGCCCAAAGAAAAGGATGTACTATATTTTTTAGTTGTCATCCTGCTGGTTAAAATGCATATGTTATCAAAGATTTCCTCCATTATTTATAATTTCGTTAGCAATTATTTTTCCGGATAGCAGTGCAGGCGGAACGCCAGGTCCGGGAACAGTCATTTGTCCGGTATAATACAAATTTTTAATTTTTTTATTCCTGATTTTTGGTTTTAAAAATCCGGTTTGCTCCAACACATTCGATAATCCATATGCATTTCCTTTATATGCATTGAATATGTTAATAAAATCGCTATGGGCAAATATTCTTTTATAAATAATATTTTCTTTAAATGTTTGCCCGGTAATTTTTTCAATTCTGCTTACTGCTAAATTAAAATATTTATTTTTAATTCCCTCATTGTCGGTTAAACCAGGCGCTACTGGTATTAAAATAACCATATTTTCATGGTTGGCCGGGGCAACGGTTTTATCGGTTTTCGAAGTACACGACACATATAAACATGGATTTTCGGGCCAGTTCGGATAATTATAAATTTCATCAGCATGCTTATAAAAATCAACATCAAAAAAAATATTATGGTGTAATAAATTATCAAGTTTTTTATTTACACCCAAATACATTATTACAGCCGAAGGAGCGAGTTCCCTGGTTTCCCAATATTTTTCAGTATAATTTCGGTTTTTACTGTCTAATAAATCAGCTTCAATATGATGATAATCAGCTGAGGCTACCAAATAATCGAAAAAGTATTCAATCCCATTTACATAAATTGAAGAAAACAGATTCTTAATAATACTAATTGATTCTACTTTTGAACTCAGTAATATTTTTACGCCAAGACTTTTTGCCAGTGTTAACATACCCTCGACAACTTTATACATACCATTTAGAGGATACCAGGAACCCAATACCAAATCGGCATAATTCATTAAAGTATATAAAGCAGGAATACGCTGTGGTGTTGATCCTAAAAAAATTACCGGAAATTCTAAAATTCTAATTAATCGTTCATCTTTAAAAGCCTTTTGTAAATATTTTGTAACTGATTTAAACACATCGAGTTTAAGCAGACCTGAAAAAATATCAAAATCAATATATTCAAAAACCGATTTACCCGGTTTCAGAGCATACTTATGAATCCCAATTTTATACTTATATTCAGCATCATTTAATAGTTTCTTTAAATTTAGCGAGCTTCCTTTTTCAATTGATTCGAATAGAAGGTATAATTGATTTAATTCTGCAGGAATATTAATATATTCATGACTACTGAAAAACACCCGATATGAAGGATCAAGTCTTGTTAAATGATAAAAATCACTAACTTTTTTGCCAAAATCATTAAAAAAATTTTCAAAAACATCTGGCATCCAATACCAGCTTGGGCCTAAATCGAAAATAAATCCATTCTCTTTTATTTGCCCTGCCCTACCTCCTGCAAAATTATTTTTTTCGAAAATTGATACTTTAAACCCGTTTTTTGCTAAATAACAGGCTGCTGATAAACCCGAAAAACCTGAACCAATTATGCATACGCTTTGCGGCATTAAATAAATATTCTATATTAATCGTTCAATTTATATTTCTTTAATTCTTTTTGTTTTGCTTCAAGTTCATCTTCAAGTTCCTTAATACGATTGTTTAATTCGGTATGTTTTCTGGCCATTTCTTCTTGTGTGGCGCTTAATTCTTCCATATTTTGCCGCATTTCCTCTTCCTGTGTACGCATTTGTTCTGCTTGTTCTTGCGATTTCTTTAACAATTCCGATGTTGTAGTATTAATCTTAGCATTATAGATAGTTGATGCAATGCTTTCACCCAATTTCTCAACAAATTCAATTTGATGTTCTTCAAATTCATTAAATGAAGCTATTTCCATGATACCTAATAACTCTTCTTCGCGAAGCAAAGGTATAATTAATAAAGCCTCTGGATTTGCTTTTCCTAAACCCGAAGTAATTTCAATATACGAATCGGGTATTTCGGTTAAATACATAGTTTTTCTTTCACGGGCAACAGCTCCAATCAGGCCTTCATTCATATCAATTTGTTTTTTCTGATATTTTCTTTTCTCATATGCATAACAGGCAATCTGGTCAAGATAAGAGTTCTCTTTTTCTAATAAAAATAAACTGGATTGGTTGGCATTCAAATATTTAACTAAATTACTTATGATTGAATATGCCAATTCGTTAATATTATCGCTATGTTGGCGCAATATATCTGCAAATTTAGCCAATCCCTGGGTGCTCCAATTTCTCTTTTCATCTTCGAGCCTTCTTTTCTTTTCATCATCAGCAGCTTTATGCAAACTGTCACGCATATCAATTAAAGCTTTACCCAATTGATCTTTATTATTCTTAAGCTCATATTCAAATTTAAAATTCCCTTTTTCAATTTCATTGGCAAATTTTACTTTATATCTTAATTGTTCAACAAGTGTGTTCATATCGCCTACTAAACTACCAATTTCATCTTCTGCCTCAATTATTGCCTGGTCAATATTTAAATCCCCTTCTTTTAATTTTTCAGTAATGTTTAATAGCTTATAAATACGTTTAGTTATATTTTTATTGATGATAGTAAAAATTAAAAATGCAGAAAAAGATAATCCTAAAATAGCTATCAAAATTATAGCAATTAAAACATTTTGCTTCTGTTTATAAAAATGATTTAAATTAGTTTTAATAAATAAATACCCGATAAGTTTTGAGTTGTTATTATATATTGGCGAAATGCTAACCAAATATTTCTCTCCGTTTTCCTTTATTTTTTCATTATATGGCGCCACAAGTTCTTGTATAATCTCATTATATTTTTTAATACCTGGAATATTTGTAAATAATTTATCAATATGATCTGGATTAATTGAGTAATATATTCTTTTATGTATTCCTATAATTAAACATTCGGCTAGCTCTTCGTGAATAATATTTTCCATGGCCGCCTTATCACCTGCAGATTTATAATCCAAAACTCCATTTGAAAATAAACTGGAAGGCTGGCTTATTCTATTATTCAAGCTATTGCTTAAAATTTGGGAATATTTGAAAAGATTATAACAACAAATACAGCATATTACTATAAAAATAACAAAAAATATATATATCCCAATTTTAATATTTAGCTTTTGTAAAAATTTACTCATTTTATTCAATTATTAAATTATTTTCAATATTTTGATAAGCT
>JAFGQQ010000290.1 GCA_016935595.1 Bacteroidales bacterium | reverse complement strand
GGGAATTTCAATATCCTGTGTGGCATTTAAAAATTTTATAAAAAAAGTATTGGGATAATCAATATTCAGTTGTTTAATTTTTGCATTAATATCTTCCCTTATTTTATCAATTTTAGCTGTTATTTCTTCTTTTTCTTTTTCCGAATCCGACTTTTCTTTTTGCTGATTGAGCTCTTTAGCCTCTTTTTGTTTGGCTATCATAAATTTCTGGTAATCGAAAAAAAGTTCATTTTCTATTGAATTGACTGACTTAATATTATCAATATTTGCCGAAGAATCTGCAATTATTTCAAATTTCTGGTTATCATTTATCAGTATATCAAAAAATTTTGTATCAGGTAAATAAATAAAATACATTCCACCGGATAACTTTTCATTTCCTTTAAAAACACCTTCTCCCTTTGCATTCACAACAACAGTATCATCAGGATACAACTTATCAACAAAATGATGACCAAGAATTACTTTTTCGTCTTTAATTCCATTTATTTTGACTTTAATTTGATAGCCCTGGGAATAAGAATAAAATTGAACAATTACTATAAAAATCAGCAACAATACTTTTCTCATTATTTACACTTTTATTATTTATAATTATTAAAACAAAAATAATTGTTTAGAAAAAAAATTTAAATTATTCAATGTTAATTAATCCTAATTTATATAACAAGTAATTTAAATTTCAGTTTTTACATATGTAATTTTATAAGTAATGGTAATAAAATGAATTGCCATAAATAACCTGAACCGTTCATCTTTAAAATCAAAATATTCGTGAACTTTGGGCAGACTTGTAATTATTTCCGGATCAATAATTCCGGTTGTTTTTACCGATTCGTAATATTCTTTCACAATTCTGTTTTCTTTCGATATCTTTTTCAAATATTCCCCGTATGGTGAGTCAATATCAGGTAATAAACTAATAAAAATTGTATCAGGTATTTCGGGTTTTTTTACATAATTAGCTTCCCATATTTTATCAAATGTTTGACTTTTTTCACATAAAATTATTATAGAATCGAGTTCATATAAAGGAAGTCCAATATTTAAAATTAAATCGCTAACTGCATTATAATTTCCCAATTTCTCAAAATAAGTATGATATGCAATATTTATATCTTTGCTTATGCTATGCGAAATCACCCAATTATCAAAGAAATTTAAAACATCATTTAAAGATTTAACTTCATCAGGATTAAACAGATTATATAAATCCCTTCTTTTTATTTCTGCATTTTTAAAATCCTGTGCATTGATCGGAATTCCAATAAATAATAAAATGAAAATGAAAAAAGTTTTCATTCAATAATTTGCTTAATAACTCATAAAAATAAAAAGAAATAGGTAAAATATTGATATTTAATGTAAAATATTGACTTAACTATTTATAGAGATAATTTCAGAACCAATTATTTTTATCTCAATTAAATAGAATGCATTTCATAATTACTTCATCTCAATTCCGTGTTTTTGCGGATTAAATCCTTCGGGGAAGATTGTGGATGAATTAGCTAAAGCCCCTTCAAAAATACAATTATCCAGTTTTACTTCCTCAAAAGTACAGTTTCTTAAATCAGCCCCCTTAAAATTTGCATTTGTTAAATCACATTCTTTGAAAACAGCATATTGCAAATTGGCATACCTGAAGTCGGAATTCATTAACTTATTTTCTTTAAAATTAGTATTATTTAAAGTTGCATTTTTAAAATCAGAACCCTCTAACAAGGTCTCTTTTATACTGGCAGTGGCTAAATTTGCTGCTGCAAAACTGCACTTTTCCATTTTGGATTCTTTAATTCTTGTTCCAATAAATTTAGCATCTGAGAAATTTGCCTTATTAGCTTCCAACCCTTCAAACTCCATATACGATAAGTTTGGAATGATATCTGTATTATTTTCCCTCCAATCGTTCCATATTTTAGATCCTTTATAAATTATTTCATAATGTTGCCAGTTGCCTGAACCTGACCTGTTATGATAAATATATATTTCTTCATTAATTGCATCATTAATAACAACATTAAGATCCATTTCACTTAATGCTCCCTCAACTCCTTTTAATGCTTCATTTACAATCATATTCAAATCCATTGCTTCCAATGCAGCCGATGCCCCTTTTAAGGCTTCACTTGTAATTTTATCCACATCAACGCAGTTGTTATCTATTTCATCTTGCATTGCTCCGTTTACTATTATATTAATATCCATACTGTCAATTGCTGCCTGCGCACCTTCCAATGCTTCGTGTACTATTAAATTAATATCCATGTTATTTAAAGCCCCCCTTATTCCATGCAGTATTTCAACAGTTAATTCATCATCCATATCACTCAAGGCAATTTCAATTTCCCTGGCAACTTCTTCCGATACTTCATCTAATCCTTCAATGTCCTTTAATAAATCTTTAAGTTCATCGTCAAAATCGTATTTGTTATCGTAATAGTTCTGTTTATGTTTTTTTGCTTCTTCTTTTAATTCTTCAAGTTCATCTTCTTGTTTTTCAAATTCTTGTTTATACCTTTCAATTTCTTTATTATTTATTTTTTTTACACTATCAGCATATTTAAATTCATATTCCTTGTTTTGCTCTTGTATAAATTCAGCGTTAACTTCTTTGCTTTTTCCAACTTCGTTTGATGATTTATTAATCGAATAGGCATTTATACTGATTGATAATGCAATAATGCTTATAAAAACTATGCATGATGCAATAAATCCTTCTGTAAAATTTGTTCTCATTTTTGGTTGATTTAATAAACGTTTTACTCTTTTAAATAATTGATTTTTATTGGTTGCAATGGCCATTACCAGCGATTCTTGTTTCAATACCTGTTCCTGCATGGATGCTAAAGCCTTTGCGTAATTTAATGAATCTCCTGTCAGTTCAATGGCAATGTCATCGCAACTGTTCTCCCTTTCACTTCTTATAACACTCGAAATCCACCATATCGCAGGATGATAAAAGAAAAGTATCTCAATAATTGTTTGAATAATATTGAATAAATAATCTTTCCTGTATATATGGGCTAATTCATGTGCAATTATATTTTCAATTTCCTCGCTGGTTAAACCTATAAATGTGCTGATTGGCAATAATATCACAGGTTTAAAATATCCTATCACAACCGGCACTTTGGTTAAAGGAGACTGGAACATTTTTATTGCTTTTTTTAATTCTAAATTTTTTGCCAAACGATTTAATTTGTCTTTCCATGTTTTATCAACTGCAATTGTGCGGTAGTTTTTTATCCGGACGGCATAGGCCAATCCGCCTAAAAATCTTAAAAATAGAACCAGTATTCCCAGTAGCCATATGGTTACAATTAATGGATAATGTTTTTGAAAATATGATTTAAAAAATATCCATTTCAGTTTTACCGTATTCTGGTTTTCAGGTTCACCCATTTTAGCAGACTGAATATCTTCCTGTAAATGCTCGATTAATATTGTTGGATTAGCTATAATTCTTTCTTTAATTAATGTTTTTTCTTTTGCATGCTGAAAAGATTTATAAAATGTGATGGTTGAAGATACAAGTATAAGCGATAGCGCAAAAAATGCCACAAAATAACGCGTTTGTGAGGTAAATTTATTTAATAACAACATTAATAATCCAAGCAATAACGAAATTAATGCGCCCTGCCAGATGGAATGAAACAAAGTCCAGCCAATTGCTTCAACAATCTCGCCACTTATTATATGATAGATGTAATCCATATCAATTTATTTTTTTTCAATTTGATTAATTAAATCTTTTATTTTTTGTAATTCTTCACTTGATGTTTGATGATTTCCCAAAACTTGCATAACTAATTTGCTGGCCGAGCCCTCAAATGTTGTATTTAAAAAACGGTTGACTAATTTTTCCTGGGTTTCTTCTTTCTTCAAAACAGGAAAATACACATGACCCCTGCCTTCCATTTTCCGGTTTAGCATGCCTTTTGCATTCATGTTTTGCATAATTTTTAAGGTTGTGGTATAACCAACATCTTTTTTAGATGAAAGGATTTCGTGAACTTCTTTCACAGTGCGCGGACTTTCTTCCCATAAAACAAGAAGGATTTCAAGTTCTGCAGGAGTGGGATTTTTATCTGGTTTGCTCATCATTTTTTTAATTACGATTTATATCGTACAAATATATACGATTATTTTCGTAATAACAAAATTTTCTACGAAAAAAATCGTATTTTATTTTTTAATTTTGTAAAATAAATATTTTATCATCATAGAATAAGGATGCCATCGCTGCTTTAATAAATTGCATATAAAATGATAAAAAAAAATGAATTGGTAATAGTATATTCCACTGACTCAGTTGAAGCAGAAATGTTAAAAGGTTATCTTGAAGCTAATGGAATATATGTTTTTCTTAAGGATCAATTTTTAGGAACCCTCGCCCCATTTCAAGCTGCTCCCGGAGGTGCTTGTGCAGTGAAAATTGTAGTGCATAAGAATGATGTTGAAAAAGCCAGAGATCTTATACAGGAATTTCAACAAAATAGTGCTCAGGACTAAAAAGTTTGTAAAAATAAAAAACTGCTAAGTTTAGTCCCTGACTGTACTTTCTGATGTTACGGTCTCCAAACTATTATTTCTATAAAACTTTGTTTGAATCAAAATACTGAAAAACATGACTAAATAAAGTAATTGTAGGATAGAAAAATTAGATATTTTCTAATAATAAGCAACTATTTCATAGATTAAAACATCTAATGAATAAACTTAAACATTAAAAAATCAGCTTTATGAAATTAATTTTACTATCTCTATTAATAACGGTATGTGTATTTTATACCTATTCACAAAATTACCGGCAGTTCCCTACTTCGGAAGACAAGCCTCTTTGGGTTTTAAAAACAACCTATCCTCATATTGAAGACAATGATGAAGTGCATTGCAGCTTTTACGGACTTATAGGCGATACAACAATTAATTCTGTTGTATATGAAAAAATTTACTCTTTAAATGACACAATCGTCTCAATAAATAATATTGAGTATTATTTAGGATGTATAAGAGAAGAGACAAAAAAAATCTACACTATAAAAGCTAATTCTACATACAAGAAACTGGTATTCGATTTTTCAAAAACTATAAACGATACAATCTTATTTGATAGCGCTTTTATAATTCCACCACCAATTAATTTAACTAATATTGATACTTTAAATCTAAACGGAGAAAATTATTTAAGATACTGGACATCTTGCGGAGATAAATGGATTGAAGGAATTGGCAATACAGAATGGGATATTTTTGGTATTTGTCCTGAACTTCCTGATAATGGTTCGTATACAAGGCTGAATAGTTTTAAATTAAATAATACCATGATTTACGGAACAGATTGTAAATGTGAAAATTATATTGCTGCTTCTATAAATAAATATGAACAAAACGAATTAATTGAAATATTCCCCAATCCGGCAAATAATTATGTAACGTTTAAATTTAACAATTCCATAAAAAACGATAATTACAAAATAATAATATTTAATATTATCGGAAAAGTAGTTTTCGAAGACCTATTATTAAACAATAGTAATACAATAAAGCTGGATAATATTAATAGTGGTTTATACATAATTGAATTTATTTTAGATAATTCAATATATAGCAGTAAATTAATAGTTGATAAATACTAGCTTATAATTCCAAAGCTGTCGCCGGTTCGCCCGGGTCATAACCTGGTTTTGGCCCATTATCAGTAAATGCAATGGCATAAATTCTGCCGACCATTCCAAATGGCGACGGGCTTCTTAATATCTCCCAATTATTTGACAGCTCTTTTTCCAGAGTATATGGCATCCTTGATTCAAGAAGCAAGGTATTTCTATATGCATCAAACCTCGGTCTGCAAACTGCATCCTGTAAATCTATTTTAAAATGAAAATAGTTGATTATAGCCTGAGCAAGTCCGGCTGTAATATGCGATCCTCCAGGTGATCCAAGAATAAGTTTAGGTTTGCCTTTCTTACAAATAAGTGTTTGCGCAATTGCTGTACTTCTTGCCTTGCCAGCAGCAATTGAGTTAGGATTATTTGGTATTGGATTGAAACCACTCATGCTGTTGTTATACATAAAACCTAAATTTTTGGTATAAACACCACTCCCATAACCAAGAGAATGACAAAGCACAATTGCATTTCCTTCCCGGTCAGAGACTGCTATTACTGTTGTGTCTTTAGGTTCAAGGCAATAGTCGGCATTATGATTTTCAATAATAGATTTCAAATATTCCTCGCTTAAATGTTTTTCAATATCCGGATTATCAAAATTTGGATCTGAGTGGAAACTCATGCGGTCTTTTTG
>JAFGQQ010000031.1 GCA_016935595.1 Bacteroidales bacterium | reverse complement strand
TACTTTTCACTGCTTTCCTCCTGCACTACATTTCGGAGGACAAAGACTGCTCACTGTTCACTCTTCACTCTTCACTTCTCACTAACTCATACGCCTGGTTTCTTAACTTTGGAATGAATCCGGCCTCTGTTATTGCTTTTTGAATCCCTGTTGCATTAAAGTGATGGTTTGCCCCTGCCGAAGAAACCACTTTTTCTTCAATCATTATCGATCCTAAATCATTAGCCCCTGCATGCAGGCAAACCTGGGCAGTTTCTTTCCCTACTGTGAGCCACGATGCCTGTATGTTTTCAATGTTGTTTAATAGAATTCTGGAAACGGCAATAAGTCTTATATAGTCGGTAGGTGTGGTTGTGTTTTTTATTCCTGCCTGATTTTTTAATTCAGTATTTTCATCCTGGAAAGGCCAGGGAATAAATGCTTTAAAACCTGGAGAGTTTGCTGGCCTCTCATTTTGTAAATCACGGATTTTTAAAAGGTGCTCAATTCTTTCTTTATTTGTTTCAACATGGCCGAACATCATGGTTGCCGAAGTTAATAAATTCATTCGGTGTGCTTCTCTCATTACATCAAGCCATTGAATACCAGTGCATTTTCCCGGGGAAATCATCCCGCGCACCCTGTCGCTTAGTATTTCAGCACCGGCGCCGGGCAAACTATCCAATCCTGATTCAACAAGTTGCTCTAAAATATATTCCACCGGCTTTTTTTCCAGTCTCGAAATATGAAATACCTCTGGCGGGCCTAATGCATGTATTCTTAAATTTGGAAATTCTTGTTTTAATTGGTTAAACAGATTTTTATAAAATTCGAGCCCTAATTTGGGATGGCATCCCCCTTGCAATAAAACCTGGTTTCCACCCAGTTTAAATAATTCATTTATTTTTTGTTTGTATTCTTCAATTGAGGTTATATAAGCATCTTTATCCTTTATCTTTCTGTGAAAATTGCAAAATTTACATCCCGAAACACAAACATTTGTAATGTTAATATTCCGGTCAATTTGCCAGGTTACAATTTTTGGATTTTTTGTTTTTTTTCTAATCTCATGGGCAATAAAAGCTAAATCGATTAAATCACCCTTTTCATATAAAAACAAACCTTCATCAATAGTTATGTTTTCTCTTCGAATAGCTTTTTTATATAAATCTGTCAGGTTCATTTAAATTATTTAAAGCAATAAAAGTATTAAATATTTTAATTTGTTACATTCGTTGTTAAAAGAATCTAAGGATGTTTAAGTACTAATTTTATAAGTATCCGGATTATTTGAGGCAAAGGTTTTAAAAAATTAACATTTTAAGAATGAACAATAATAACAGAAAATTTGGAACAGCGCCGGTTTTTTTTACTGCAATTTCAACTATTCTTGGTGCAATATTATTTTTAAGATTTGGTTATGCTGTTGGAACTCTTGGTTTTTGGGGTGTTATTGTTATTATATTTGTCGGGCATTTGGTTACAATACCTACAGCGCTTGCTTTATCTGAGATAGCAACAAATAAAAGGGTTGAAGGAGGAGGGGAATATTTTATTATTTCACGATCGTTCGGTTTAAATATCGGTGCAACAATAGGAGTTGCGCTTTATTTGTCCCAGGCCATAAGTGTGGCATTTTATGTTATTGCTTTTACAGAATCATTTGAATTTCTTTTTAATTATTTTAAAGAAGCCCATAATATTATCTTGCCCAGGCAACTAATAAGTATCCCTATAATGCTGTTGCTATCCTATTTAATACTAAAAAAAGGCGCTAATATGGGAGTTAAAGCGCTTTATGTTGTTGTTGCAATTCTTGCCCTTTCTTTAATTCTTTTTTTTACAGGAACAACTGAACATGCCAGTCAATCGGGTTTTAATCTTGTTAATGCTGAATTCAGAAATATGGACCAGTTTTTTGTTGTTTTTGCAATCATTTTTCCGGCTTTTACAGGTATGACAGCCGGAGTTGGGTTATCAGGCGATTTAAAAAATCCGGGCAAATCAATTCCTTTTGGAACTACTGTGGCCACTATCTCAGGAATGATAATTTATTTTTTTGTATCATATAAGTTAGCTCTATCTGCTAATCCAGACGAACTAGTTAACAACCAGTTTGTAATGAGCAAAATTGCTAAAGGTGGAGTTTTTATTATTCCCCTGGGTTTGGCAGCATCTACTATCTCATCTGCTTTAGGTTCTGTTATGGTTGCTCCAAGAACATTACAGGCTCTTGCTGTTGACAGGTCCTTTCCCCTTATATGGATAAACCGTTGGCTTAGTAAAGGAAGGAAAGATGACAATGAGCCGGTAAATGCATCAATAATAACGTGTATTATTGCCCTGGTTTTTGTTGCCTTAGGAAATGTAAATGCTGTAGCGCGCATTATATCTATGTTTTTTATGGTCACTTATGGTTCCTTATGTTTAATTTCTTTTTTAAACCACTTTGGGTCATCGCCTTCTTACCGCCCATCATTTAAATCGAAATGGATTATTTCATTGATAGGATTTGTTGCTTCTGTATGGATTATGTTTAAAATTGATATGGCCTATACGCTGTTTGCCTTTGGATTAATGATAATAGTATATATATATATAAATTCATATCATCATACTCGAAAAGGCCTTGCCTCCATTTTTGCAAATGCCATTTTTCAGATAAACCGTAATTTGCAAATATATCTTCAGAAGAAAAGAACAGTAAAATCAGATATTGAATGGAGGCCAAGTGTTATTTGCATTTCAAAGGATTCCTTTGAACGTGATCATGCATTTCGCCTTTTAAACTGGATATCTTATAAATATGGGTTTGGAACCTATCTTCATCGTATTGATGGATATTATTCAAGGATTACCGTCGAACAATCGAAAATTGAACTTGAAAAACTAATAAAAAATTTGGGCGATAAAAGTTATGTTTATATCGACACAATTATTTCACCCTCTTATACTTCAGCAGTTGCACAGTCTATCCAGATACCCGGAATTGCCGGAATGGAAAATAACATGCTCATATTTGAATATGATAAAGAAAAGCCGGAAGAGCTGAATGATATTATCGATAATTTTAACCTGGTTAACTCAGGTAGTTTTGATGTTTGTATACTGGCATCGAGCCGAAAATCAATACTATTTAAAAATGGAATTCATATCTGGATAAAAACCATTGATGAAGATAATGCAAATTTGATGATTTTGCTTAGTTTTATTATTCTCGGGCATCCTGACTGGAAAAAGGGAAATATAAAAATATTTGATATATGCAAAGAGAGCGAAATTAAGGAAGTCCGCCATCGAATGAGCGACTTGCTCGAAAGTGGAAGATTGCCAATTACTACCCAAAATATCGAAATAATAACCCAGGAAGAGAATGTATCTCCTAAAGCAATTATTAATAAATATTCTTCCGATGCAGGGCTGACAATAATTGGTTTCAGGGAAGAAAGTCTTAAGCATGAAGGTATTAAGTTGTTCGACGGTTACGATGGACTTGGCAATGTGTTGTTTGTAAATTCCTGTAATAAAAAAATTATTGAATAACCTTAATTCAATAATTATATAAGGGTTGTTTAAGTTTTTATAGTCTAATCTCAACTTTTAATATGTGAAACAAATTGTTAAAAAATGCTACTTTTACATTTTTAATGAAGTGCTAATAAAATGAAAATGAAATCAGGAAAATTAAGCAAGGAAGCTAATATAATATATATTGCTGGTAAAGATTATAAATTTGAAAATCTGGGCTTTTCAAAACAACAACTTCAATTCGTTAAGGGGCAAATTAAAGAAAAATCCGACCTGGTTTTAATTAACGAATATAACAGAATCATTATATTATCAATTATTGACTATAACAGGAAAAAAGATTTTGAAATTCGCGAGTTATGCCGAAATGCAGCAAATTCAGCACTTTCTGTATTAAAAAAGCATAAAATAAAATCAGTTACTATTTCTCATACAAAAGAAAAAGCTGATGAATTGCTTGCGTATGCAGAAGGGCTTGCATTGGCCAACTACCAGTTTTTAAAATATTTAAAAAAGGTTGAAGAAAAAAGAAGCCCCCTTGAAACGATAGAATTGGCTGGTAATTGCAATGTCCTGGAAATTGAAAATCTGAGCAATATTATACAGGCTGTTTATTATTGCCGTAACCTGGTTAATGAACCTTTATCTTATTTAAATGCGGTAAAGTTATCGGAAGAAATAAAAAACATGGGTAATGAAAGCGGTTATAAGGTTGAAATTTTAAATAAAAAGCAGATTGAAGCGTTAAAATTTGGTGGTTTGCTTGCAGTAAACAGGGGAAGTATCGATCCTCCCACGTTTTCAATTCTTGAATGGAAACCTGAAAATTCAAAAAACAAGAAACCAATAATCCTGGTTGGGAAAGGGATAGTTTTTGATACCGGCGGTTTAAGCCTTAAACCAACCCCCAACAGTATGGACGAAATGAAATCGGATATGGCAGGAGCAGCTGCTGTTGCAGGTGCAATGTATGCTATTGCAAAAAATAAAATACCGGTTTATGTTGTAGGCCTTATCCCGGCAACTGATAACCGACCGGATGGGAATGCATATGTGCCGGGCGATATTGTAAAAATGCACAATGGTTTGACTGTAGAAGTTTTAAATACCGATGCAGAAGGTCGTATGATACTTGCCGATGCTTTAAGTTATGCAAAACGCTATAAACCTCAGCTCGTAATTGATATTGCTACATTAACCGGATCGGCCAGTATGACGGTCGGCAAGTTTGCTACTGTGGCAATGGGCAATGTTAAACCGTCAATTATAAATAAGCTTAAGCAATGTGGGGAGAATGTTTATGAAAGAATTGTTGAACTTCCTTTTTGGAATGAATATGGCGAACTATTAAAGTCAGATATTGCCGATTTGAAGAATATAGGAGGAAGGGAAGCCGGAGCAATAACAGGTGGAAAATTCCTCGAAAATTTTACCTCCTACCCATATATACATCTTGATATTGCCGGAACCGCATTTCTTTTATCTGACGATAAGTACAGGCTAAAAGGTGGAACTGGTGTAGGGGTAAGATTGCTGCATGATTTTGTAAAGAATTTTTATTAATGAACTTTTCAGCTAATTTTGAAGAAATTTAAATTATTATATAAATGAATACCGGCAAAATTAAAATAGGAATTACTCAAGGTGATATTAATGGAATTGGATATGAGATTATTATGAAATCGTTAATGGACAATCGTATTTTAGAAATGTGTACACCTGTTGTTTATGGTTCGCCTAAAGTGGCGGCATATCACAGGAAAGCACTAGATATTCAGAATTTTAGCTTTAATAGTATTAAATCACCTGACGAAGTTGTTTATAAAAGGGCAAATATTATTAATTGCCTCGATGATGAAATACGCGTTGAGCTGGGTAAATCAACACAAATTGCTGGAGAATCATCTTTTATTTCACTTGAACAGGCTGTAACTGACTTGAAACAAAAAAAGATTGATGTTTTAGTTACTGCACCAATAAATAAGGATAATATTCAATCGGAGAAATTTAATTTTCCTGGCCATACCGAATACCTGCAAAAACAATTCGGAGCTGATGAAGTATTAATGCTGATGATAAGCAAGCTTATGCGAATAGGAGTGGTTGCCGGACATGTCCCTATAACTAAGGTGCCACAGTTTATTACTATTGAAAACATTATAAAGAAAATTAGAATATTAAACCGGTCATTAGTTGTTGATTTTGGAATTCAGAAACCACGTATTGCCGTATTCGGTTTAAATCCGCATGCCAGTGATAACGGTGTTATTGGTAACGAAGAGCAGGATATTATTATACCAGCTATTAAAAAACTTCGTGAAGAAAATGTCATGGCTTTAGGCCCCTATCCTGCCGATGGTTTTTTTGCCTCAGGGATGTTTAACAAATTCGACGGTATTCTTGCTATGTACCACGATCAGGGATTGGTGCCGTTTAAAGCACTTGTTGTTGATGATGGTGTTAATTATACTGCCGGGTTACCTTTTGTAAGGACTTCACCAGCCCATGGCACTGCCTTTGATATTGCGGGCAAAAACCAGGCAAATCCTGATTCGTTCAGAAGCGCTGTTTATGCTGCCTGTGATATATTTAAAAACCGCTTAGAATATGATGAGTTGCAGAAAAACCAGATGAAATCGTACGATATTTCAGAAATATAGAATAAATATTATAATTTTTGTTTTTTAGCTGAAGCGGAGAAAATTCCAAAAAATTATAAATTAAAGATATTATTTTTTCTGAAAACTTCTGAAAGAGATGCTTTCGTTTAAGTAAATTTCTCCAAATTTTTACCTTTTAAGATTTGTTTTAGAGAAATAATCTCCTCTGGTTTACCTAGCACAAATAGTTGGTCACTGGAAGTTAGTTTTGTGCTTGCAGGAGGATTAAATATATATATTCCATCGGCTTTTCTTAGGCCAATTATAAGCGCGCTTGTTAAGTTTCGTAAATCTAAATTTCCTATTGAATTTGTGGCAAAACATTCGGCAATACCTTTGCAGGAAATTTCTTCAAGTGAAACATCTTTCGTTTTTTGCATCAGAATATAATCCAGAAATTCAATTACATCAGGTTGTACAATCATTTTAGCCATCCGTTGTCCGGCTATTTTATCAGGAAAAACAATGTTATCGGCTCCTGCTGAACGTAATTTTTTAATTGTACTTAAATTTAAGGTTCTGCTTATGATTTTAATCTTTGAATTCATTTCCCTTACTGTTAACACAACAAACAGGTTTTCCTCATCAGTAGGAAGTGCAGTGATAACAGCTTGAGCTTCGCGTACCCTGGCTTGTTCAAGAATTTCGTCGTGGGAGGGGTCTCCATGAATAAATAATAATTCTGAATTTGATTGAATTTCAGCAATTTTTTCTTCCCGGTTATCAATAATAACAAAAGGAATCTCATGATCTAGCAGTTCTTCAACTGCCTGGGCTCCATTTCTGCCATAACCAATAACAATTACATGATTGGTTAGCTTATCAATTTTATTTTTCACTTTATTTAGTTTAAAATAGTTTCTAAATACACCACTTATTACATATCTTGTAAAGGTTGTTGCCGCAAAGGCAAAAGTGCCGATACTAAATACTATTAAAAAAGAGGTAAATAATTTTCCCCCTGTACCTAAAGGCTGAACCTCATTATAACCTACTGTGGCTACAGTTATTATGGTCATATATATTGCGTCAATAATGCTGTAATCTTCTATTAATACATATCCTAAAGCGCCGATAAATAATACCAGAATTAATAATGCCAATGAATAATATGCAGGTTTTAAATCTTCTTTAAACATCTTTACTATTTATTGAATAATAATTTTATTTCCAATCTGGCAATTTAAACAATTTTTCCGATTGCAATAATTATTTTTTAATTCAAGAAGTGCCTGGCTTTCAAAAGCGTTTTCCGGAATAATACCTAAGTCTTTCCATGAACTGATAATTGAATTTTTTTCGGGTGGCAATTTTTCTAAAAAGCGGATTGCTTTGTTTTTATAAAACTGGTTTCCTTTTTTTTCTCCATAAACAAAATAGAACGGAATTATTGTATTAATAAAAATACTCTGGATGGCATAATCTCCTAAAGATTTTGTCTTTTCAGTTGTATTGGTGCCGAAATTGTAATGATTTTTCCAATATCCTGAGGCTTCTACATTAAATAGTGATTCAAGTTCTTCAATACTTGCCGATTCTAAAATTTTCGAAAACAAAGCCGAAGATTTATGTATTAAACCTGCAAACTGTGCAATACGTATTGTCGGGAAATTTAAAGGCCGTAATCGTAAAAATTTCCAGATGTGTTTTTGTAATGGCTTTAATTGATGTTTTTTTTGTAAATAACCGTATTCCTTTTTTAAGGAATTGTAGTATTCATCATCTTTTTGGTCTGATAAAAAACCGGCTTGCCCGAATAATAATGCCTCTATTTGAAATAAATCGTTTTTATAGTGTGCTAAAACTGACATTGGCAATGATATTGCCAGCCATTCAAAAGGATCGGAATTGGTTTTGGAACCGAAACTTCGGGCGATTAACTGGTAAAATGTTTCTTCCCAATGATTATTATTTGAATTTAACCTTTTTTCGATATAATCCGATTTATTGGTTAATCTCTCAACAGTTAAATTTGTTAACCAGTGTTTTATAATGAATAAATCAAGGTTTTTTATTTCCTTTTCACAGGCAATCCAATATTGGTTTTCCAATAAGGTTTTATAATTTTTTAAATAGTCATTATTAAATTTTAATTCAATTGTTGGTATAACCGATTTGTCTTTTCGGTATATTTCTGTATCCCTGTTATAAACAGCCTGAAGTATTACATTGTCATAAGCCATATTTTCGTGGTGTTTATGGCTAATCCAGTCTGATGCATTAATGTGAATTTCAACATTTCCGGCCCAGGTTGTATTGCCTGTTTTTATTTTGGCATTAAAAAAATCGGGCCCGGCATCAAAATTGTGAATGCCGGTATTAATAATTTCCACTTTTTCGTTTTGTGATGTGTACAACTTTTCTTGCTGGAACAATTTATTTTTCCAGATAAAATGAAGGAATTCTTCAGTTACTTTCATTATTCTTACAATTAACTTTATTGTAAAAATAAATATTTTTAGTGAAATGTGTTATATACTTCTTTTAAAGTAAATATAATTTATCGCAAGTTCGAATAGATTTTGGTTTAGATAGTATCTTTTTTTATTAAATAAAAAAATTATAATAATTTTCTATATCAAGTTTTTTCCAATTATCTGTTTTGTGCCCTAAAATTGACATAAGCTTTTTTGTTTTTATTAGATCGTTTTCAAAAAGTATTGAAGAAAGGCAATATTCTAATTTTTCTTTAAAAAAACTAACGGGCATTCCTTCATTAACATAGATAAGAAAAAGATTAATAACATCAATATATCTTTCTTCATTAATAAGATTGTCTATTATTGTTTTATTTGCACTAAATATTATTTTTTGTTTTTTTATTTTTTCTACTTTATCAATCAGCATCTCGTAAAATCCATCACCATGTAACCTTACATCAACCAATTCACGAATCTGATCTTCAATTTTGTGAACACTTTCATCATCGTCCGTTTCAAGTGCATTAATAACACAGGTCAGATATTCGTGATAATATAAACAATCGTTCCTTTTTATGAATGGTAAAAATGCGTTTGCAGCTTCAGCCCATCTTTCTTCCAGCATATATTTTTTTGCTGATTCTAGCTTCTCAAATTCAAGATGGCTGTTCTTGCTCATGATACAGATATTTTACCGAAAGTTGATTAGCGAAAAATGTTATAAAAAACAAATAAAAGAATTCAATTTGAATTAATTTCTATTTTTATATTTTATTTTTAAATGCTAACTATTAATAAAATGTCTATTGAGTTAATTGAAATTGAGGAAGATGATTTTGAGGTAATTAAAAAAATTTACGATTACTATATTGTAAATACAACAGCTACTTTTCATACTGGCAGAATATCTGTAAAAGAACTTAAAGAAATTATTTTAATTGGTCATCCAAAGTATAAATCATTTTTAATAAAACATTTTAATGAAGTGTGTGGATATTGCTATATTTCACAGTATAAGAAAAGGCAGGCTTACGACCGGACTGCAGAAATTACTATTTATCTTAAGCCCGAATATGCCGGTAAGGGAATGGGAAAAATTGTTATGAATAAATTAGAGGAAGTCGCAAAAATCAACAAAATAAGTGTTTTAATAGGAATTATCTCGGGCGATAACTATGCCAGCATAAAGCTTTTTGAAAAATGCAATTATACTAAATGTGCTCATTTTAAAAATATAGGCGAAAAATTTGGAAAAATACTCGATGTTGTAGCCTATCAGAAAGAACTTTATTAGTATTCTGTTGGAGGATTATATTTATTGGAATGTTATTTTAATATCTTATCGAGACTTCCTAATACAAATCCAAGAATAATTATTGATACAATTATTAGATAACTATACGGACTTGCAAAATTCAATGTCCAGCCAAATTCTTTAATCCTTTTTGGAACAATCGTTCTCGGATCATCCGGGTTATAATAAAAAAAACCCCATTTGTAATTTTCCGGATCATTTCGCATATCATCGTAATTTTTATATTTAAATGACATGGATATAAGTATTAAATTTTAAAAGATTTTAATAAACTATCCATTTCCAGTTGTAACTTTTGGGCTTCTATTGCGGCAGTATTTGCAAAGTTTTCAGTATTATCGGCAAAAATAATCCCTCGTGATGAGTTAACAATTAATCCACACTGGGCATTTATTCCAAATTTTGCAACTTCTTCAAGGCTGCCGCCCTGTGCCCCAACACCGGGAACCAACAAAAAGTGAGAGGGAATTATTTTTCGGATATCTTTTAACATTTCGGCTTTGGTAGCCCCGACAACATACATTAGATTGTTTTCATTTCCCCATTTTTTTGAGGCCTCTAACACATTTTCAAAAAGCTTTTTCCCGGTATTTTTTTCTTCGATAAACTGTAAATCGAATGCACCTTTGTTCGATGTTAAAGCAAGTAAAATAACCCATTTATTTGTATATGTAAGGAACGGTGTAACCGAATCGGAACCCATATAAGGGGCAACAGTGATCGCATCGAAAGGTAAATTTTCGAGAAAGGCTTTGGCATACATTTGCGATGTATTTCCAATATCGCCGCGCTTGGCATCGGCAATTAAAAACAATTCGGGGTAGTTTGATTTAATGTAATGAACTGTTTTTTCAAGCGATACCCATCCATCAGTCCCTCTGCTTTCGTAAAAAGCGAGGTTTGGTTTAAATGAAATTGAATATTGGGCAGTAGCATCAACTATTTGTTTATTAAATTCAAAAACAGGGTCTTCTTTTTTCAATAAAAATTGAGGTATTTTATTTATATCGGAGTCCAGTCCAACACATAAAAAGCTCCTTTTTTTCTTAATTTGCTCAAACAATTGATTTCTGTTCATTTATTTTAATTTTATATTCTCCATTTTTATAGTCCGCTGGCTTTTAACCTTTCAGCATTTTCTGCCATTTGCAGCTTATCAATTATTTCCAGGATATCGCCATTTAATATTTGAGGTAAATTATATACAGTAAGGTTAATTCGATGATCAGTGAGCCTGCTTTGCGGGTAATTATATGTCCTGATTTTTGCCGAACGGTCACCGGTTGAAACCATTGTTTTTCGTTTCATCGCAATTTTATCAAGATACTTTTGATATTCTATATTATAAAGTCTTGTTTTAAGTTCTTTCATGGCTTTGTCGAGGTTTTTTAACTGTGATTTTTCATCCTGGCATGTAACAACCACTCCTGTTGGAATATGGGTAAGCCTTATGGCAGAATAGGTGGTATTAACCGATTGTCCACCGGGGCCCGAAGAACAATAGGTGTCTTTTCTTATATCTTCCGGTTTAATTTCGATATCTACGTCTTCTGCTTCGGGCAATACGGCTACTGTTGCAGCCGATGTATGCACCCTGCCCTGGGTTTCGGTTTGAGGTACACGTTGCACGCGGTGAACTCCTGATTCGTATTTTAATATTCCGTATACGCCATTTCCTTTTACGTTAACAACAATTTCCTTATACCCGCCAACAGTACCTTCGGTAAAACTCGAAATTTCAAATTTCCATTTTTTTTCTTCAGCAAATTTGCTGTACATCCTGAATAAATCTCCTGCAAAAATACTGGCTTCGTCTCCGCCTGTCCCAGCGCGAATTTCGAGGATGGCATTTTTTTCGTCTTCAGGATCGGCAGGAAGAAGAAGAAGTTTAATATTTTCTTCCATAGGTTCAACTTTCTGGATCAAATCATCGAGTTCGGCTTTTGCCATTTCTCGCATTTCTTCGTCCTTTTCAGTAGCCAGCAAAGATTTGGTCGATTCAATGTTGTTTATCACATTTTTATACTCTTTGTATGCTTCTATTATTGGCTCAAGATCGCGGTATTCTTTATTTAACTTAACATATTTGTCCATATCCGATATAATTTTCGGATCGGTTAACATATTCGAAACTTCGTCAAACCGCTTTTTTACCCCTTCCAGTTTATCTAAAATAATGTTTGCCATGTATTCAATTTCCTTAAAATAAGGCTGCAAAGATAGAAAATTTACTGAATTTTTTTTTCAGATTTTTAACCTTAATAATTACCTTCAATAAAGGCTTTGCCGTTCATAGGTTTTATGAATAAGGCAGTTAATAAAAGAATTCTCCGTTTTCAGTTTTAATCGTTAGCTGGTTTTTGTCAGAAACATCGCACCTTCCAACAATCTTAGCTTCAATATTATATTCATTTGCAATAGCAATAATGTCATCGGCAAATTCGGGATAAACATATATTTCAAACCTGTGGCCCATATTAAATACTTTATACATTTCATGCCAGGGGGTATCAGATTGTTCCCTGATAATTTCAAACAATGGGGGAACAGGGAAGAGATTGTCTTTAATAATATGCAAATTATCGGTAAAATTCAATACTTTAGTTTGCGCACCTCCTGAACAATGCACCATTCCATGTATTACCGGCCTGTAGTTATCGAGAACATTTTTAATAACAGGTGCATAGGTGCGAGTAGGGGACAAAACCAGTTTGCCGGCATCAAGGTTTAGTTCTTTAATTTTATCGGTTAATGAATAGTTACCAGAATATACAAGTTCTGCCGGAATTTCATTATC
>JAFGQQ010000289.1 GCA_016935595.1 Bacteroidales bacterium | reverse complement strand
GGATAGGAAATAACCCTCCATTTATAATCTAACGGATCTCCATCAGGATCGCTGCTGTTCGAACCATTTAGTTCATAATACTCATTAGGCAGACTAAATGCATCCGCACCGGCATCGGCTAAAGGGGCTGAATTAGTTTCAACAGCATGAATGGTGATAACATTTTGCACACTATTATAAATACCATCATTCACAATAAGGCCAATCTTATAATAACCTTCCATGTCGGGTGTAATTGAAGAAGTTTCCGCTGAATTACTGCTTAATACAGCAGCGCTATTGTTTGGCGCAGATACAATTGCCCAGGTGTAGGTAATATTATCGGTTGTACTGTCGGGGTCGAAGCTATCCGAACCATCAAGTGAAATATCGGTTCCGATAACAATTTTTTTAGAATCGCCTGCTTTTGCAATAGGGGCAAGGGTTACAATGTTGCCTGCTTTTAAAACATTTAAAATCTGGAAGTAATGGCGTTCGTTGCCTGTTGTGCTTTCTTTAATTATTTTAACATGCAGTGTATGTTGGCCACTGTCAAGTCCTTCGGCTACAAGGCAAAAAACATTTGCAGGGCCCCAGGTTTGTGTCCAGTATGCGTCAAGTTTTTGGGGTGTTTTATCATCAACCCAAACTTCAGCTTTTCCGCGAAAAGAATCGTTATGACGCGAATAGATTAATGAAACGGCATTTCCGTCAACAACAAATGATATTTCATCACCGGGCTTTTCGGCTATCCAGCCATTTCCTGATGTTACCCAACCGGAATTTGATGCTGCAACTAATGTTTTGTTGTTATATTTATATGTTTTATCATAATTATCAGAAATTAACGGGGCAGGAAGTGTATCCGGAATTACTATATTTGCAGCATCTTCGGGAAGATTTGAGTACATAATTTCAAACTCATCAATTAAAAAATCGGCAATATATTGCATACCGGCATCGTTTGGGTGTACGCCCGAACCATTGCCATCTGAATCCCCAAAAACATTTTGTAATACTTTCCCATTTTCTGCAACGGCAGCATCAATTAAATCGGCCCAGCTTACCATAGGAAGCATGTAATAGTCTCCGACTATTTTATGATCGGCCTGCGCAGTTCCCATAGTTTCCATTTTTAATAAGATAAACATAACAGCAACTTTATTCATATAGCACTGGCGAACAATTCCTTCCATCATTTGCCGGACATAAGTAGAATTTATTCCGGCATCATTAACTGCAAATTCGACAATAACTAAATCCGGATTATGAACCAAAACATCGTCATACAACCTGTGTACGCCAATATCAGAACCAGTTCCTCCAATACCGGCATTTAACAAAGAGATGTTGCTTTCGGAAAATGTATTTTTCCACCAGTCGGTTACAAGGTTAGCCCAACGTTTGCTTTCGCTTGAAGCAAGGCTTCCGGCAGTAATTGACCCGCCAAAAACAGCAATTTTAACATCTTCGCCATTTTTTGCTTTGGCCATTACCTTATAAATGCGTGAAGTGTCGTAACCATTTATGTTAGCAGATGAATAAACTGAAAATGTTGTTGAAATGAATATTAGCACAACATTAAGTAATGATAATCTATTGTTTTTCATATTTTTATGTTTAGTATTTATTATTTTGACAATCTGATTAATATCACGTCATGGGGAGGAACGGTTGTTTTTAATGGGGTTTTTGTAGTTCCAAGGTCCTTATTGCCCCAAATATCCTTTACTTTATATTCAGTTTTATCCAGATAGATATCTGTTTTTGAAATACCGTCATCGACTCTTTGTTTTTTCCAGTCAAAATCTATGTTTTGTGGTACATCGCTGCGGTTAAAAAAGCAGAATGCCAATTCATCATTTGCCAATGGTTTAACCCATATTTCAAGCTTTTTGGTTGAATAGTACCTATATCCCTGAATCCCTTTAATATCCTGGTTAATTACAATGGCTTCTTTATTTGTGAGTATTTCTTTCGTTTCTTTGCTCATATTGGCAATATCGTTACCAGCAATTAAAGGGGCCGCCAACATGCACCATAAGGTAAAATGTGCCCTGTCTTCATTTACACTCATTCCGTTACCTACTTCCATCATGTCAGGATCGTTCCAATGGCCAGGCCCGGCATATTCCCTTAGTTTTTCCTGCGAATCGAGAATAACAGCCCATCCTTGCGAAACCCATGTCCCATGGCTTCTGATACAATCATAACAATGATATATATCGCCGGTTGTTCTCCACAAATGGCCTATTTCCGGCCCCCATTTCCAGGGCTCATATGTTCCCCACTCACAAATACTAAAAACAATCGGGCGACCGGCTTTATACAATGCATCCCTCATTGTTTTAAAGGATGCGGGTGCATTTTGGGTACCTGTAGCACACCAGTCGTATTTTAAGTAATCAACTCCCCAGCTTGCATAAGTCCTTGCATCCTGAAACTCATAACCGCGGCTTCCTGGCCTTCCTGCACAGGTTGTCATGCCGGCATCAGAGTATAACCCAAATTTTAATCCTTTCGAATGAATATAATCGGCTAAGGCTTTCATTCCTGAAGGAAACCTGTCAGGATCGGGAATAATATTTCCGGCGCTGTCCCTTCCAATCTGCCAGCAGTCGTCAATTACAATATATTCATATCCTGCTTCTTTCATCCCGCTTGACACTATGGCATCGGCCATTTCTTTAATCAAATCTTCACTAACATCACAGGCATATTTATTCCAGCTGTTCCAGCCCATAGGAGGAGTCAATGCCAAATTTTCAAATTTTTGCGAAAAAGATGTAAATGGTGTTACAAATAATGTCAGAAATAAATAGATAATTGCAGCTTTTTTCATGTTATTGTAGTTTAAAATATTTGTATGGTAAAACTAATTATAAGAAGCAAGAATTATAGAATTAATGTTGTGATTTTTAATATAAATGTTACTTTGTATGAATTACATTTAAAAAAAGACTATTTTTATTTTCTGAAATTACTATTAGTATTGAATTATGAGAGTATTAAAATTTGGAGGGTCTGTACTTCGCCATGCCCATGATATTAAAAACGTTAAAAAAATAATTGAAGGTTATAACGAAGAAATCGCAGTTATTATTTCAGCTTTTGGCACATCGACGGATATTTTGATTAACCTGTCTGAGAAAGCCTCAAAAAAGAAGGATGATTATAGAAAAGATCTTAAGGATTACATTAGTTATATTCATGAAATCATTAATAATCTCTTTAATAAAAATGAATGCCAAAAAGTTTTTGATTTAATTAACCCGCATATTATTGAATTGGAAGATAATCTGAACGGCATTTATCTCTTAAATTTTCTGCCATTGAAAATTAAAGATAAAGTATTGGGTTTTGGTGAATATATTTCTGCTTTAATCATATCTGAGTTTATTCCTAACAGTGTATTTATCGATTCAAAAAAAATTATAAAAACCGATACTAATTTTAGTAAAGCCAGAATTGATTTTAATACAAGTAAAAAGCTAATAGTAAAGCATATTGCGGCTTTGGACAAAATCCCTGTTATTCCGGGGTTTATTGGAAGTGATGCCGAGAACAACACAACAACTGTAGGCAGGGGTGGTTCCGATTACAGTGCTTCTGTTATTGCTGCTGCAATTAAGGCTGATGAACTTGTGATATGGACAAATGTGGATGGGTTCATGACTGCTGATCCTAAAATTGTTGAAAAAGCGATAGCAGTTAAAAACCTTTCTTATGCTGAAGCTATGGAATTATCGCATTTTGGGGCAAAAGTTATTTATACTCCGACTATTCAACCTGCCTATAATGAAAAAATTAAAATAAGGATCAGGAATGCTTTTGATATGAAAGCCGAAGGTACAATAATATCAGACTATGCAGGAGATGATGATCATATAATTAAAGGAGTTTCTTCTATTGGTGAAATTAGTTTAATTACTATCCATGGCCCGGGAATGGTTGGCGTAAAAGGAATTTCAGGAAGGTTATTCAGCAGCCTGGCCAGAAATGATGTTAATGTTATTTTTATAACCCAGGCTTCATCCGAATATTCCATTTCATTCGCAGTATCAACAGATGATACAAAGAATGCAATTGCAGCGATTAATGAAGAATTTAAAGCTGAAATTTCGTTAAAACATGAAATAATTACTGATATTGAAAAAGAACTGGCAATTATTGCTGTTGTAGGTGAAAAAATGCGCCATACGCCAGGTATTTCAGGAAATGTTTTCCAGTCTTTGGGAAAAAACGGTATTAATGTTATTGGAATTGCACAGGGTTCTTCAGAATTGAATATTTCGATAGTAATTAAAAAAGCCGAACTGAAAAAAGCATTAAATGTTATTCATGAAAGCTTTTTTCTTTCAAATTATAAAGAAATTCATTTATTTATGATAGGTACAGGTATTGTTGGAGGAGCATTGCTAAAACAACTTAAACTACAACAAAATAAATTAGTGAATAATTACAGGTTACGGATAAACCTGATAGGACTTGCTGATATTAGCAAAATGCTGATTCGAAAAAATGGTATTGATTTTGTTTCGTGTATTGAAGAACTTGGTAAATACGGAAAAGCCGTTAATTTAAAAGCTTTTGTTAATGAGCTAATTAGCATGAATTTACGAAATAGTATTTTCGTCGATTGTACTGCGAGTAAAGATGTGGCTTCTCAATATGAGGTGTTGTTATCAAATTTTATTTCAGTTGTGGCTGCAAATAAAATAGCCTGTTCATCTGACCTTAATTTATATTTAAAACTTAAAAAAACTGCTCTCGACCATAATGCAAGATTTATGTATGAAACTAATGTGGGAGCTGGCTTGCCTATAATTAATACCATTAATAACCTGATTAATAGTGGTGATGAAATTTTAAAGATCGAGGCTGTTTTATCCGGTACACTTAATTTTGTTTTCAATGAAATTTCTGAAAATGTTCCATTAAGCAAGGCAATTAAATTGGCACAGGAAAAAGGATTTTCAGAACCTGATCCACGAATTGATTTAAGCGGAATTGATGTTGTACGGAAAATATTAATACTTTCACGCGAATCTGGGTATAAACTTGAACAAAAGGACGTTGAAGTGAAAGGATTTCTTCCTGAAGAATGTTTTGAAGGTTCTCTCAATGACTTCTGGATTAACGTTAAGAAACAGGATGCTGAATTTGAAAAAAGACGTAAACAGCTTGAAAAGCAAAACAAAAAATGGAGATTTGTAGCCTCCTTAAATAATGGAAAAGCATCAGTTGAGTTAAAAGAAGTTGATTCAACCCATCCATCATATCCTCTGGTAGGTTCAAATAATATTGTACTTTTAACCACTACACGTTATAAAGAGCAACCCATGATAATACGCGGATATGGGGCAGGAGCTGATGTAACTGCTGCAGGAGTTTTCGGTGATATTATGCAGGTTGCGAATGTTTAAGAAGTGATTAGTGAGCAGTAAGCAGTCTTTGTCCTCCGAAACGCAGTGCAGGAGGAATGCATTTAACAGTAATCAGTATCGCCGCCCTCCGGGTGGTAAACAGTGAGAAGTGAGCAGTAAGCAGTCTTTGTCCTCCTAAACGTAGTGAAGGAGGAAAGCAGATAGCAGTAATCAACAAATAATCAATAATTCAATAATTCAATAGTTCAATAATTCAATAGTTCAATAAATCAATAAATCAATAAATCAATAAATCAATAAATCAATAAATCAATAAATCAATCCATATCCACCGAAGTACATGAAAGTGATAATTGGAAATTAATAATTGAAAAATAGTATCACTGCCTACGGTCGGTAATACATATTACCGGTCACCTGCCATTTTTTTTGAAAAATAAACACTTTCCGGTGGCCCCAGATAATTAGGTTTCATTCCGGTTGTTTCAATCACAATTTTCTGAATAACAATGCCGGGATTAATTGCCCAGAATTTCAATTCATGGTTGCCGGGTTTATCTATTTGATGGGTTGAGGTTACTTTTCTGATGTTTTCGCTTACAGCAGTATTCCACCACAACGGATATTTCCAGTCGGCTATAGTGTCTCCCTGTTGAATTTTTAAAATAACAGGCTTTTCATCATCAAAAGAGATACCGTATTTCATGCCTTCATCATTATAAATATTCAGGGTAGGAGAAAGGTATGTCGTTACTTTTACTTCACCTGAATTAAATAAATGTATATTATACGATAAATGTGTACTACTACTATCAATAGGCTGAGCTTTCGCAGTGACAGGGAAAATTGTTATTGCTGAATTTGTTCTGCCCAGGTCAGGAATGATTTGCCAGTTTACCGGCGCTTTTTCAACTTTATTTTGAAAATTTACCGCTTCGATGGAAATATACCCGTTGCTTTCGATATAACCTTTGATATTTTCTTTTGGGCCGGGATTAATAATCCTGGCAAGAACTTCAACTTCTGATTTATCTGGCCCGCTAATCACTATTTTTCCCTCTGCATTTCCTGAAGGCGCTTTATCCCAATCTATATTAACCCAAATTCTTTTTTCTGCTTCAATATCTCCTTTAATATTATCGATATTTAACCATTCCGCATCGGTAATAACTGAATATTGAAAAGGTTTTAGTCCACGGTTGAACACATCGATATAATACGATTGGTTATGGAAAGGGTCGAATACTGGCAAAACAGCATCTCTGTTTTCTTTTGGCCACCAATATGAGGATCCTTCAACAGCAATGCCCATAGAGGCATTTTTCGAAAGGTTTATTGTTTTTACTTCAGGCATAATGTTTTTATCGGGTTGTTGCCAGCTAGTATACCCGATATGGGTTTGATCCATCATATGATTCCATTTTCCATTAGCCATTGTTTTGTTATAATAATCAGTAAGTTCTGCATCACGATTAAATAACTCTTGCACTTTTTTGGCCATCTCATTTGTTAACGCCCTTCCTTGTGAAGCATATAAACGGTTTAATCCGGTCAGGTAATATAATTCATTTAAATTAGCGCAGGCTTTGGTTGGAAATAAAATAAGCTGAAAATAGGCATCTTTATATTCAGCAGGTAGTTTATTATAAATATCTTCTGCCTTTTTAGCCAGTGAATTATAGTCATTTACAACAGTTTCAAATTCTCTGTAGTCAATCAGACTGTATGTTTCCGGTGAAAGCATTTCAGGCTTTCTGCGGCTGTTATACTTGGCATATTTTGCTAATATTTCTGCAATTTCGCAAACATATTCATTTCCAAATTGTTTGCTAACCCAGTTTTCAGTATATAACTGTATATCTTCGGCTTGAATGTTTTCAGGGTTCCAGGCATAATCGAGAAAAAACTCAATTGGGAATTCCATGGGTTTTAAATCGCCAACATTTACAATCCAGATTCTTGTTGCACAATGCTGATATGCAAGGTTCATTTGTTCCCAGATACGCGGAACAGGGTTGGTGTTTAACCATTTATAATTTCTTGGCCCGCCAACAAAATCGTAATGGTAATATATTCCAAAACCTCCCGGATGAATAGTGTCTTCAGGATTAGGCAACCGCCGTATGTTGCCCCAGTTATCATCGCACAATAAAAGTGTTACATCATCAGGAACCCGCATCCCTTTTTCGTAATATGCCTGAACTTCTTTATATAAGCACCAAACCTGGGGAATTTCAGTTATATCGCGATCCGTAAAAACATTTGTCAGTATTTCTCTTTGATCCCGTACAATCCTTTCCAGTAATTCAATGTTTTCACCTTCGCTCATTGGTTTGTCTTCCTGTCCACGCATTCCAAGAGTATAAATACTTTCATAATTTTTATTTCTTTTTGCCCCATCTACCCAAAAATTATATAGGTTTTCGGAATTAGTTGAATATTCCCATTTTCCTTTACCGTATCTGTTCCACTCCTTATCGGCACGCATCATTGGTTCATGGTGAGATGTGCTCATTACAATGCCATACTCATCAGCAAGAATCATGTTTAAGCTGTCATCGTCAGCAAAAGCGTTATTCCACATGGCTGGCCATAAAAAGTTGCCTTTCATTCTCAGAATTAATTCAAAGACTTTAACATAAAATTCATGATTATAATTTCCGAAGTTTTCATGTACCCAGCCTGAAAGGGCGGGGGCTTCATCGTTTAAAAATATTCCCCGGTATTTAACTTTTGGTTCACCGTTAATATAACGGCATGGAATAATAAAAACATCATCTTTTTTCTTAACCGGAACATCTGCCCAGTAATACCAGGGCGAAACGCCCATCTTATAGGATAGGTCAAACATACCGTAAATAGTGCCGCGTTTATCGCTCCCGGCAATTACCAGAGCCCTGTCAATGCCAGGTAGTGGTTTCTCAACTACCTCAATCAGGTATGATTCCCATTTTCCTTTAATATCAACGATTTTTAATTTTTTATTTTCGATAAGATTTTGAATTATTTCACTTTTGCCTAATGTGCCAATAATTATTACTTCTTTAGTATCCGGTGATTTTTTATTTTTTATTTCAGGAAGTATTCCGGTAACTCTTTCAATATCCGACTGAAATATTCCTGCAATGCGCAAAACGCCGGGATAATCATTCTCACTTATTAGCAGATTTGTCGCTTTACCCTGCGAAACAATGGAAAAATAATTACTGTCGTTTTTGGTTGTCACCTTTATAACAGATTCATTTCCATTTAATTTAAAAATAAAAAATAGGTTTAACAGAATAAAATAAATAAAATATTTGCGTAAGGCCATAAAAGTCCTTGTATTTACTAATATTTTTCGCTCTTTCATATGTGATAATGTTTGTTAATAATCTGATAATATAAATAAAAATAAATATCAATACTGAACAAAAATAGCGATTAGAACTTTTAAACCATCATTATTGTCTCACTTTTTTGTTATTGTCTCAATCAGTTTGAAAATTGAGACACAATTATAATTTATTGAGATTATTTATAAAATTGGCTTTTAAAAAAAAGTTAATTTTATTCATTATAAAAATGTTAATTCATAATACTGAAAAGTAAAGTAAAATAGTTGAATAGGTTGATTTGTTTTTTATGAAAGCTGCTATTAGAAATAATAGCAGCTTTTTTTTTACATTAATTCTGTTTCTTTTTGTATGAAGCTATATTCCAAATTTCCATTATACAAATTTTCAACAACGGTTATGTTATTTTTTAAAATTGAATACAACTAAAAATCGAAAATCCTTTTAATATGCCGCTCAAGAATATTTTCCATAACCTGGGTTCCAATAATATCTGCATGCTGCCTTAGGTATTTGTAATACATATCGCTATGCTCAGTTGCAATTTTATAACCTACATGAATTAATTGCCTGAAGTTGGGATTAAAATCAGTACAATTGGGTATATGCCTTAATGTATTAACATATTTTTTACTGTCCCATTTATTTACATCACTGGCTGATGGAAGTTTTTTAATATCAATATCAATAACATGTTCGTATGGTTTACAAAGTTCATCCATCCGGTGCAATGCTTCAATATATATCAGCTTTGCAAGTTCAAGCGCTTCTCCTCCTGCCAGTGCAAGTCCGATAACCTCTTCGAGCCATGTTGTGCCGGCAGTCTTTAAATGAATTCCTTTACCATGCTTTTTAATGATTTTATTAATGACAGGATAAATAGAAAATTTATCACTGCCTGAATGAACGCTAAGTTTAAGATTCTCCGGTAATCCGAAATGTTTTATTGCATAATCAATAATTAAAATGAATTCTTCAAATTGTTTTTCAAATTCATTTATTTCACCCACATAATCTACTCCTTTATTGAACCTGCCAATAAATCTTGGGGCAATGGTCTGTGCCGGTATTTTTTCTTCTCCCAACAAAGCAAGAATTACCAGTAACTCTTTAGAGGTTTGAGGATTATTTACTTCATCCATTGAAACTTCTGTAATAAAATTATCTTTCTCTTTTTTAGATTCAATATTCCGATAAATTTTTGCTGCTTCTGAAACAGCATATGAATACATATTCGTAATATCACTTAATTCTTTTTCATTAAAAATAATTGGCTTTTCAATACCATTAATGGTTATTTTTTGGTCAATAAAGATGTTTTTATGCTCTTGGGAACTTGCAGGATCTGATTTTCCAATATAATCGGCAACATCAATGGTAAAAAAATCAGATGATTCAATAAATTTATCTACATTCGACATATTGATATGGTCGGCATCGACAAAATACGGATTGTTCCATTTCATTTTTTTAACCGCATCATCGGCAGCAATTCTTGTATCGACAGGAGAGGTGTGGATAATAGAATGTTCGCGGTTGGATTTGTTCCAAACCGGCGTAATATCAAATCCGGCTTGTTGCGCACTAATAAATGCCTGCAATTGTGCTTTGCCCTGATGCCCGAAACGGTCACCAATTCCTATTGAATATTTTTTAATTTTCATACGATATTTTTTTACTATATTATATGAATTAAGAGTTGATCTGATTATTCATATTTTTTCAACACTTAATTCGCATTATTTATTGAAACTTAATGAAAAAAATCATCAAATTTTGATATTTTCATGGTTTTCTTATACGTTGAATATTGAATTATAAAAATAACTATTTTATATGATATAGATTTTATATGTTTTATATTTTTGCCAGCTATTTTTAATTAAAAAATATATTGATATTTATTTTAAACAAAATACACATAATATGATACTTTGCCGAAAGAAATTATTGCTGTTTATTACCACAAATTTATTATCTGTTTTCATATCAGTTAATGCACAGAAATTTCCTTTCCAGGATACATCATTTTCTTTGAATGAAAGGGTTGATAGTATTATTTCGTTATTAACCTTAGAAGAAAAGATTAATTGCTTAAGCACTAATCCATCTGTTCCCCGACTGGGTATTGTTGGCACAGGCCATGTTGAAGGCTTACATGGATTAGCAAAAGGCGGTCCAAGCAACTGGGGACAAAGAGATCCGGTAACAACTACAATTTTTCCACAGGCTATTGGATTAGCTGAATCATGGGATCCGGATGTTCTAAAAAGAGTTTCTGAAATTGAAAGTTATGAAACAAGATATATATATCAGTCACCAAAATATAAGAAGGGCGCATTGGTCGTTCGTGCACCTAATGCCGACCTAGGGCGGGATATTCGCTGGGGTCGTAACGAAGAATGTTACGGGGAAGATGCTTTTTTAAGCGCAGAATTAACTGTAGCTTTCGTTAAAGGCTTACAAGGTGACCATCCTAAATATTGGAGAACAGCTTCCCTGATGAAACATTTTCTTGCTAACAGCAATGAAAACGGTCGTGATAGTACTTCATCCGATTTCGATGAAAGGTTATTCAGGGAGTATTATGCTTATCCTTTCTGGAAAGGAGTAACTGAAGGTGGTTCACAGGCATATATGGCAGCTTATAATGCATATAACGGAATACCTATGACAGTTCATCCGGTTTTAAAAGATATTACTAAGAAGGAATGGGGATTGAATGGTATTATTTGCACCGACGGAGGCGGACTTGGATTGCTTGTTTCTGCGCACAGGCATTATCCCGATCTGGCCAAAGCATCTGCTGCCTGCATAAAAGCCGGAATTAACCAGTTTCTCGACCGGGCTTATCCTGAGGGAATTAAAGTTGCTTTAGACAGTGGTTATATTTCAGAAGCTGAAATTGACAGTGTGTTAAAAGGAAATTTCAGGATTATGATGAAACTTGGACTACTTGATCCTCCTGATATAGTTCCTTATACCAGAATTGGAATTAGCGATACAATTGATCCATGGATGACTGAAGAGCATCGTATTGCAGCAAGAGAGGTAACTCAAAAAACGATTGTTTTATTAAAAAATTCAAAAAACCTTCTTCCTCTTGATACAACCCAGATTAAATCAATGGCTGTGATTGGGCCGCTTGCCGATGTTGTGCTTCTTGACTGGTATAGCGGTACGCCTCCATATAGGGTTACTCCATTGGAAGGAATAACAAATAAAGTAAATAAAAAAACTAAAATATTAAGTTCTAAAAATAATTCAGACAAAGCATATGTGTCGTTAGCCAAAAAAGCTGATCTTGCCATCCTGTTTGTTGGCAACCACCCTACATGTAATGATGCTCCCTGGGCTCAATGCCCGGTGCCAAGTAATGGACGCGAGGCAGTAGACAGAAAATCGATTTATTTGGAACAGGAAGAATTAATTAAAAAAGTTATTGAGGTAAATCCAAACACAATTGTTGTCTTAATAAGCAGTTTTCCAT
>JAFGQQ010000288.1 GCA_016935595.1 Bacteroidales bacterium | reverse complement strand
AATTAAAATCATTTAGTCGAACTAATCCCGAAAGCGAAGCTATTCGGGATCTGTAGATTCTATCTACATTATTTCAAAGAAATAAAATTTTATAATTATATCTAGGGTAAATTCGTATTAAATTGTCTTATTATTAGATGCTTAATTTTTTGACAAATTAAACTTAAATACTACTTTTACAATCGTTAATTATTTAAGTTATGAGAACAACTTTATTTTCAAAAAAGCTAAATGCTTTTACCTTAACCGAACTTTTGGTTGTTTTGGTAATTATCGGAATTTTGGTTTTACTGGCTTTACCCAAATTAATGCCATTAATTTCTAAAGCAAAAAGTACTGAAGCCCAGTTGCAATTAGGGCATATCCATACATTAGAAAAAAACTATTTCTATATGCATTCGAAATACTCAACCAGTTTCGATGACATCGGTTTTGAGCAGGAAAAATTAGTTACTGAAGAAGGAAATGCCAATTATAAAATTGAAATAGTTGAAGCATCAGCAACAGGCTTTAAAGCAAGGGCAACTGCTGTAGTCGATTTTGATGGTGACGGTGAAATAAATGTTTGGGAAATTGACCAGGATAAAAATTTAAAAGAAGTTACCAGAGATTAATGATTTATATCCAATTTACTTTATCAGCTATTGTATTATTAATAATAGCTTTTCAGGATTTTAAATTCAGGGCTGTTTCATGGTTCTTATTCCCTCTTTTATTTGTATTTTACATATTTAGAGGACTTTATTACATAGATATGTTTGAATTCATTATTAATTTTGGAATAAACATTTTATTTATCATTCTTCAATTGGGAGTTGTTTTTAGCTATTTCGCAATTAAAAAAGGCAAAATATTCGAGACTTTTAAAAAAGCCATTGGATTAGGCGACATATTATTTTTTGTAATAATATGCTTAAATTTCTCGTTAATTAACTTAATTCTATATCAAATATTTAGTCTTTTATTAATTTTGCTTTACTTTGGTATTTTAAGAATGACGAAAATATTAAAAAAGAAACTAATTCCTCTTGCAGGATCAATGTCGGTTACACTTTTAGTTTCAACTGGTTTGCATGATATTTTAAAGGTAATTGATTTGTATGATTACTCCTGGATTAATATTTTTTTTTAATAATTAATTATGGAATTTGAGAATATAAAATTAAGCACACAATTGTTACAGACAATATCGGCCGAGCAAGCCTGGCAGTATTCAATTGTGCCTAAAACAGCAAATTCCAATTCCATTGAGTTTTATATTGACAAAGAAAAAGCCAATGATTTTACGCGTGATGAATTAGAAGTAATTTTTGGCAAACAAATTATATTTAATGAAATCACCCCTGAATCAATTAATAAAATATTAGGTAAATATTATAGAAAAAGCAGGAAAAAAAGTAAAACAGTTAAATCGTTAAGTGTAGATATTAACTCGGAAGATTTTATTAATGATTTGATTGAGGAGGCAAATTCAATCAATAGCAGTGATATTCATATTGAATCGTATGAAGATATTTGTCGTGTGCGTATGCGAATTGACGGGAAACTTATTGAAAGGTACATTATCCCTAAAGAAGAATATCCTGCAATCATTAACAAAATAAAAATAAAATCGCACCTCGATATTGCCGAAAAACGTTTACCGCAAGATGGCAGAATTTATTTTGAAAACGGTGATGAAAAGTTCGATTTACGTATTTCCGTTCTTCCTACATTGTATGGCGAAAAAATTGTTATGCGGTTATTAAGCAAAGACTCAACAAATATTGATATTAATCAATTAGGATTTCAGGCAGACCAGCTTGAATATTACATGGAAGGAGTTAAAAAACCTCATGGAATTATATTGATAAGCGGGCCCACCGGATCTGGAAAAACCACTACTTTGTATGCCACACTTAAAATATTGAATAATGAATATTCAAATATCTTAACCATTGAAGATCCGATCGAATATACCCTTGAAGGCATTAACCAGGTTCAGTTAAAAGAAAGCATAGGATTAACATTTGCCAGCGCATTAAGGTCATTTCTGCGACAAGATCCCGATATAATTATGTTAGGTGAAATTCGTGATAGCGAAACTGCCCAGATGGCAATCAGGGCTGCACTAACCGGACATTTGGTTTTATCCACTATTCATACCAATTCAGCCTGGGGTACCATATCACGTTTGATTGACATGGGCGTTCCGCCTTTTTTATTGGCCAGTACGCTGAACCTGTCTGTTGCACAACGATTAGTACGGCTATTATGCCCAAATTGTAAAGTAGAAGAAGCATTTGACAAGACATTATACCCGAAAAATTTTAAACCTAAAACTGAGGTTAAGAAACATTATGTTGCCAAAGGTTGTGAAGATTGTTACTATACCGGATATAAAGGAAGAAAAGCTATTTTTGAAGTTATTCCGGTCGATTTTGAACTCGCTGAAAAAATTAAACATTCCGATCTGAATATCAATGAATTTATTAACTTAAAAAATATTAAATTAATGGTTAATACTGCTTTTGATTTATTTATTAAAGGCGAAACAACTATTGAAGAAATATATTCAATATTAATAGAAAGTAATTTATCTTAAAAAAATTTTTTGTTTTCATTTATATCTATTATATTTTCAGGTTTTTATCTAAGTCAATGAAGTTACGATTAAAAAAATTATTT
>JAFGQQ010000287.1 GCA_016935595.1 Bacteroidales bacterium | reverse complement strand
ACAAAACCCAGAATAGTATCCTTAAAAACCAACATCAAAACTGCAGCTAAAGCACCTAATCCGGTTAATAATTTTGAAGGGGATTTTCCAAGGATAATAGAAAGAATTAAAATTATCCCGACAAAATATATAAGTATTTTAATTAGTTGAATATAACCTTTGATAGGCCGGTTAATTGAAACAGGTAATTTTTTATAAATATCGTGAGATATGTTAATAAAGGCATCAATTATTAATAAAATAATAATTACCATATAAATATAGGTGCCTGATTGAATGATAGAAACAAGATGTTCAGATTTTGAGAAAGCAATATCAACCAGGTAATAAATGACAATTGCAGGGGCAAGGTGAGCCAACCTGTGAAAAACTCTTCTTTTTATAAGTAAATCGTCCCATTCGGTCTTTGTTCTTTTAATGAACCTGACGATAATATTTAACAGAATTTTTTTTACAATATAATCTGCCAGCCAGGCCAGAACAACAATTCCAATAATAATTAGTATTATTTCAATTATATGAAGCAAATCTTCATTAAATCCTAATAAAGATAAATACTCGTGTAATTTGACTATTAACCTTTTCATTATTTTAATTGTTTCTTAAAGAGTTTTTAATAAATTTAAACTTGTAACTTGTTACAAATTTAACCCATATATATTAATTATTAATAAAATTTATATGTTTAAAGGATTTTTACAAAATACCGATCATAAAAAAATAGTATATTTTATTATAAGTATATTTCTTTCCGGTTATTCTTTTTCACAGGATAGATTTCAACAATATTTTATAAACCAAACCATGCGGGTAGATTTTTATCTTGCCGGAAATAATGAAAATCAACAAATTAAATGGAAAGATATAATTAAAGAGCCATATTGGGGAGGCACACAAACCAATTTGATTGATACATTTTATTTTGGAGGATACTATTTTAAGATATTTGATGAAGAAACGAATCAACTTATTTATTCAAGGGGGTTTTCAACACTGTTTGAAGAATGGCAAACCACACCAGAGGCAAAAGAAAAAGATAAAACATTTAAGCAAACCATCATATTCCCTTATCCAAAAAATAAAATATTACTCGAAATTTTTTACAGGGATAAAAAAAATGAATTTATAAGGTTAGATTCCATGGCCATAAATCCTGAAAGTGTTAAATCGTCAAAAACAAAAATATTAAATGCAAAACCTGTTGATATCATCATAAACGGAAAACCGGATAAAAAAATAGATATCGTATTTCTGTCTGAAGGATATACTGAGAATCAATTAAAAAAATTTATAAATGATGTGAAGAAGCTCACTGATACTATGCTTCTGATTAAACCTTACAATGAATATGCTGAATATTTTAACATCCGGGCTGTTCAAATACCATCTGCAGATTCAGGAACCGATATTCCAAGTCAGGATATTTTAAAAAATACCATATTGAACACAAATTTTGGCACTTTTGGCAGTGAAAGGTATTTAACTACCGAAAGTAATTTTTTAATAAGGAATTATGCGGGAATGGTACCTTACGACCAGATATATATTCTAGTTAATCACTCTAATTATGGTGGTGGGGGCATTTACAATCATTATAACACTGTAACTACAGATAATATCAGTTCAATATTTGTATTCTTCCATGAATTCGGTCATGGATTTGCTGCTTTAGCAGATGAATACTTTTCGAGTACGGTTGCCTACGAAGATTATATAAATCTGAATCTTGAACCCTGGCAACCCAATATCACAACTTTAGTGGATTTTGATAGGAAATGGAAAAATTTAATTGAAGAAGGCATGCCTGTCCCCACTCCTATTAAAAAGAAATATATTGGCAAAATTGGTGTATATGAAGGAGCTGCTTATGTAGCAAAAGGAGTATACCGGCCTTATATGGATTGTATAATGAAAAGTAAAACAGCTAAAATGTTTTGTCCGGTTTGCCAGCAAACAATTGTTAAAACAATACTTTTTAACACCGAGTAAATGAATTATTTAAATAATTTTCATTTTTTTATATTTTTTAGGTAACCTTTGCTAAATAAAAAGAATTAATTATTAGAAAACAGTGCAAGATTATAATGTAAATGAGATTTTATTAGGAATTAAACAGCACGATAATAATGTGCTATACTTTGTATATAATAAGTTCTTTAAAGATATTAAGTATTTTATCACAAAAAATACCGGTGATGAAGAAGATGCCAGGGATATTTTCCAGGAAGCATTAATAGTAATATACAGGCAAATTAAAGAGCAAAGCCTGGCATTAACTTGTACATTTAAAACATACTTATATTCGGTTTGCCGGTTGCTTTGGTTAAAACAACTAAAAAGAAAAAAAATTGAAATGAAAGATGTTTATGATTTGAGTGAAGAAATTGAAATCGGGGAAGATCAGTTTGTTGTATTCGAAGACAGTGAAAAATACGGATTATATCAGTCACACTATAATAAACTGGCAGATGATTGTAAAAAATTATTAATGCTTTTCTTAGAAAACCATTCATTAAGCAAAATTGCTGAAATGATGGGATATAAAAGTGAAAACTATGCTAAAAAGAAAAAATTTTATTGTAAAGAACATTTAATTAAAAGTATTATTCATGATCCAAAATATAAAGAGTTAGTATAATGGAAAAAAATATTGAAATAATAGAAAAATTTATTGCTAATGAACTGGAAGGCGAGCAGTTAGCGTGGTTTCAGAACCAGTTACGCAGCAATAGGGAATTCGTTAAACAGTACCAGCTACATATTGATATAAATGAAGCCATTAAAGAAGATGATATTGTTCAGCTCAGGAACAAATTAAATACTATTTATAATCAATACATAAAAGGCGAAAAAAAGGTAATACGCTTTAATTTATATTCAAAACTGGCAATTGCAGCGAGCATTTTAATAATTATTGGAATAACTTGTATCTATTTAATTACTAATAAATCACTGTCTAACCAGCAATTATTTGCCCAATATTATGAGCCATATAAAACTGTT
>JAFGQQ010000286.1 GCA_016935595.1 Bacteroidales bacterium | reverse complement strand
TAATCTGCAAAGTTAATAAATTCTTAATTAAAATATCTTTAAAAATTGTAACCTAACCGTTAAAATTTGTTAGTTTAGCATATCTATAAAACAAAAAAAATGAAAAAAACATCCCTATTATCATTTACCGGTATTTATGTTTTGCTGTTCTTTTCCTGTGTACCTGCCCGCCAGTTCCAGGAATTACAGGAGAATTATCAAAAATGCGTTGAACAAACAGATATTTTAAAAAGCGAAAACGAGAATTTAAATATTCAATCCACGGAATTGGCCTCTCAAATAGGGGTGCTTAAAGACGAAGTTGCCCGTTTACTTACAGATAGTATAATAAAAGCAGAACAATTAAAAGAATTTCAAAACAACCTGGATAAAGTTGACCGGCAGTACCGGGACCTTCAGGTTGCACAGGAAGAATTATTAAAAGGAAATGCTGTTGAAACCAAACAACTTTTAAAACAATTACAATTAATACAGGAAGACTTACAAATTAGGGAAGACCAGGTTAGATTGATGCAAGCTAAAGTCGATGCTGACAAAAAAGAGTTGCTTAACGTCCAGAAAGAGCTTGAAGAAAGGAACAAAAAGATGGTTGAACTGGAAGCTGTCTTGCATTCGAAAGATTCTGTAATGAATGCACTTAAAGAAAAAATTTCAAAAGCTTTACTTGGTTTTGAAAATAATGGATTAACAGTAAGCCGTAAAGAAGGAAAAATTTATGTATCGATGGAAGAAAAACTTTTATTTGCATCAGGAAGTGCCGAAATTGACCCTAACGGTGTAGATGCAATAAAAAAACTGGCAAAAGTACTTGAAGAAAATCCTGATATTAATATAATGATAGAAGGGCATACCGATGACGTTAAATATATTCCGGATGCAGCTATACAAGACAATTGGGATTTAAGTGTAAAAAGGGCAAATACAGTAGTCCGGATTTTACTTAAAAACTCTAAAATAGATCCTAAACGCCTTACTTCTGCAGGAAGAGGTGAATATATTCCTTTAGAAACCGGAAAAACACCGGAAGCCAGAAAGAAAAACCGGAGAACTGAAATAATTTTAACCCCAAATCTGAATGAATTGTTTGAAATAGCAGAAAGTTCTAAATAATTGTGAATGAAACGTCTATTAAAATGTTTTTATTTTTTCACAAGAGGAGATGAAAGTATTTTAATGGCAAGTTCCATGTGGACAAATAATTAATAAAAATATATACATAAAATAGAATTGCCACATATAATATTTTAAACACAAAGCCTCTGTACCTAACCTCATTCTAATTTTTTACCATAAAAATTAAGTCAATTAACAAATACTTGATGCAATTGCAATAACACAAAAAATATTATTTTTCTTATTTAGAATGATTATTTATTTCTGTTATTTAATTAACAGTGTTATTATAATAACAATAAATTATTTATCTTTGCAGGGTGCTTTATTTAAAATAATTACTAATTTTATTGATTTACAACATTTTAAATATACAACAATATAATGGCTAAAATTGAATCGTACGAAGCGTTGAAAAAATTAAAAGATATTTATAAAAAAGAAATCGATCAGCGCTCTAATCCTTCCTATGAAGCTAACCTTATACAAATAAAGGTTGGAATGGGAACAAGTGGTATTGCTTCCGGCGCAAAACAAGTATTTGACTTCATGAAAGAAGCATTAATAAAAAGAAATATTAATGCTGTTATTACTAAAGTAGGAGATATGGGATATTGTTTTGCCGAACCTACAATTGAAGTAATAGTACCCGGTAAAAAACCGGTTATTTTCGGGGATGTAACACTTAGAAAAGCCGATGATATTATTGAAAAATACATTAAATCGGGAGAAGAAGTTGAAGGAATAATTGAAATAAATTTTCAAAAAATTAATTAAAACATAGAATTTTAGTATTATGGCTGAAAAAAAACAAATCCGTATAGCATTGCGTAATTGCGGATTTATTAATCCTGAAAACATTGATGAAGCAATTGCTTACGATGCTTATTCAGCTCTTGGAAAAGTCTTAACTGAAATGACACCACAGGAAGTTATAGACAATATAAAAAAATCAGGGCTTCGCGGACGTGGCGGCGGAGGATTCTTATCAGGGCTAAAATGGGAACTGGCTGCTAAAAACACAGCCGATCAGAAATATGTAGTTTGTAATGCCGATGAAGGCGATCCAGGCGCTTTTATGGACAGGTCAATTCTCGAAGGCGACCCTCATTCTGTATTAGAAGCAATGGCCATTAATGGTTATGCTATTGGCGCTTCTAAAGGGTTAATATATATCCGGGCCGAATATCCTCTCGCTATTGAACGTTTAAAAATAGCTATTAAACAGGCGCAGGATTATGGATTACTCGGTTCAAATATTATGGGCACTGGTTTTAATTTTACAATTGATTTAAGATATGGTGCCGGCGCTTTTGTTTGCGGGGAAGAAACTGCCCTCATACACTCAATGGAAGGGCTTCGTGGCGAACCAACTTTTAAGCCCCCATTTCCTTCCGATGAAGGTTATTTGAAAAAACCTACAACTGTAAATAATGTAGAAACATTTGCTAACATACCTGCAATTATCCTAAAAGGAGCTGATTGGTTCAGCAGCATTGGAACCGAAAAATCGAAAGGCACAAAAGTGTTTGCTTTAGCCGGAAAAATTAAAAATGTCGGGTTAATTGAAGTGCCTATGGGCACAACATTACGTGAAGTAATTTTTGATATCGGGGGAGGAATTGTAAATAACAAAAAGTTTAAAGCAGTTCAAACTGGCGGGCCTTCAGGTGGCTGCCTTACTGAAAAACACCTTGATACACCTATTGATTATGACAATTTGCTTCAAAGTGGTTCAATGATGGGATCAGGCGGAATGATTGTTATGGATGAGGATGATTGTATGGTAGCTGTTGCTAAATTCTACCTTGACTTTACCGTTGAAGAATCGTGCGGAAAATGTTCTCCTTGCAGAATTGGCAACAAAAGGCTAAGTGAAATTCTTGAAAAAATATGTAAAGGAAACGGAACTGAAGAAGACCTTGACCTGTTGCGCAATCTTGGAAATGTTATTAAAGATACATCTTTATGCGGACTTGGCCAATCTTCTCCAAATCCTGTGCTTTCAACTCTTACAAATTTTCAAGATGAATACCTGGCACATGTAAGGGAGCAAAAATGCCCGGCGGGGGTTTGTAAAGATTTGATGCAATATTTTATTAATCCTGATAATTGCGTTGGTTGTACTGCTTGCGCGAGAAATTGCCCGGTAAACGCCATTTCAGGTGAACGGAAAGAAGTTCATGTTATTGATACTGTTGTATGCATAAAATGCGGAACATGTATTGAAAAATGTAAATTTGACGCTGTTTATATTGCCTAATTGAAGAAAACATATTAAGAATGGAAAAAATAAAAATAACCATAGACAATAAAATAATTGAAGTAGAAAAAGGAAAAACCATTTTGCAGGCTGCTCATGAAAATGGTATCCATATTCCTACTTTGTGTTATTTAAAATTGGATGATTTAAATATTGAAAATAAGCCGGGAGGTTGCCGTATTTGTGTTGTTGAAGTTGAAGGGAGAAGAAACCTTGCCCCTTCATGTGCCACAGAATGCATAAATGGAATGGTTGTGCATTCAAATACCGTCCGTGTTTTAAATGCCAGAAAAACAGTATTAGAGCTTATTCTGTCAGACCATCCGTTTGACTGCCTCGTATGTGCCAAAAACGGAAAATGTGAACTCCAGGCCCTTGCCCAGGATTTTGGAATCCGTGAAATTCATTATAAAGGCCAGCAATCAACATACCGTAAAGATACATCTCCTTCTATTATACGTGAAATGGATAAATGTATTATGTGCCGCCGATGCGAAACCATGTGTAACGAGGTACAAACTGTTGGTGCACTTTCGGCTATAAACAGGGGGTTTGAAGCAGTAGTTGCACCGGCTTTTGAAATGAACCTCGAACACTCTCCCTGTACCTATTGCGGACAATGTGTTGCAGTTTGTCCAACCGGTGCTTTAACCGAAGTAGACCATACTAATAAAATTATACGGGCATTAGCCGATCCTGCAAAAACAGTTGTTGTACAGACAGCTCCTGCAGTAAGGGCTGCCCTCGGTGAAGAATTTGGATTAAAACCAGGTACTTTGGTTACGGGTAAAATGGCAGCGGCATTAAGAAGACTTGGATTTAATTATGTTTTTGATACTGATTTCGCAGCTGACCTGACAATTATGGAAGAAGGCACCGAATTGCTTGACAGGCTTACCCGTCATCTAAATGGAGACAACAACATAAAACTTCCCATATTAACTTCATGTTGCCCTGCATGGGTAAATTTTTTCGAACATCAATTCCCTGAATTAAAAGAAATACCGTCAACAGCTAAATCGCCCCAACAAATGTTCGGTGCTATTGCAAAAAATTATTTTGCCGATAAAATAGGCATTAAACGGGAAGATTTAATAGTAGTCTCTATTATGCCTTGCCTGGCAAAAAAATATGAATGTCAACGCGACGAATTTAGGGTTAATGGGGATCCGGATGTTAATTATTCCATTTCGACCCGCGAACTAGCAAGTTTAATCAAGCAAATGAATATTGACTTTAACTCGCTACCTGATGAAGATTTTGACCATCCACTCGGCGAATCAACCGGCGCAGGTGTGATATTTGGTGTAACCGGTGGTGTAATAGAAGCTGCTACAAGAACAGCTTACGAAGTATATACCGGCAAGACTTTACCAAAAATCGATTTTGAAGAATTACGAGGTTTAGAGGGAATACGTCAGGCAAAAATTGACTTTAACGGACTTGAAATAAATATTGGAATTGCGCATGGTTTAGGAAATGCAAGAAAATTATTAGAAGATATTCAAACCGGAAAATCAAAATTCCATGCCATTGAAATAATGGCTTGTCCGGGTGGTTGTATAGGAGGCGGAGGACAACCTTTACATCATGGGGATGCTGAAATAATTAAAGCAAGGTCGCGCGCCATATATGAAGAAGACAAAGGAAAACCTATTAGAAAATCGCATGAAAACCCATATATTAAAACACTATATGAAGAATACTTAAAAAAACCGTGTGGAGAATTATCCCACAAACTACTTCATACTCATTATTTCGATAAAAGTGAACGTTATACTATTCAGCAATAATTAAGTATAATTGATAGAATATGTAGTGTAATATAAATTTTAAAAACATAAAAAATACATAATATGTCAAGTGTAAAATTAGAGTTAAAACAATCACAGGTAAACAAAATAAAAGAAATATGCGCATCATTTAATAACGATGGGGGCGAGCTTATAAACGTATTGCATAAAACCCAGAACACATTCGGGTATCTTCCTGCTGAAATCCAGGAAGTTGTGGCTAAAGAACTGAATGTTTCTGTTGCGAAAGTATACGGGGTTGTTACTTTTTATTCTTTTTTTACTATGGTGCCTAAAGGGAAACACCCTATTTCGATTTGTACTGGCACAGCCTGCTATGTCAGGGGCGCAGAAAAGGTATTATCTGAATTTAAAAGGCAGTTAAAAATTGAGGTTGGGGAAACAACCGAGGACGGAAACTTTTCATTAAGTTGCTTGCGATGTGTTGGCGCTTGTGGATTAGCCCCTGTTGTGATGGTTGGTGAAAAAGTTTACGGTCGTGTGGCTCCAGATGGTGTAAAGGAAATAATTGAAGAATATAAAAACAGTTAACCAGTATTTAAAACTCCAAAGTATACATTTTTGCAATTCATATATAGATAATCTGATCGTAACCTTACATTATAAAACAATTAGCTATAGTTAAAAATAATATTTAGTTGTTAATTCGTTTCCGATTTATATCGGGTCGAATTCAATATATTCTTGAAATTTGAACCTCACAAATTAGTTCTTCTATTTATTTCAGGTTGATTAATTATAATATAATTTACAATATTACTTTTTCCTTTTTCTTGCTGAAGGTTTAATAGCTGAAATATTTTCCTGTTTCTGAATTATTTGAGATGAATGAGATTTTTTTGACCCCTTTAAAGCTACTTTTAAGTTTTCAATTTCCTGCAATAAAAATTCTTCGCGTTTAGCAGTCTGTTCTTGGGTTGCCTGCATTTCCTCAAGATTTTGACGGAGTTCTTCTTCGCTTGATTGCAATTCATTTGACTGAAGTTCTGTTTGTTGCAGAAGTAATGATGTCCGCTCATTAATTTGGATAGTATTGATTGAAGAAGCAATCTTTTCACTTAGTTCTTCAATAAATTGAATTGTATATTGGGGTAAAGAACGAGTTGAGGCTAATTCTATCACTCCATATAAATGCTCATTATATATCAGAGGTAATAATAAAAGACATTTAGCTTTAACGAATCCGAGCCCTGATTCAATTTTAATGTAATTATCAGGAATTTCAGTGATATACATAGTCTTTCTATCAAAAGCACATGCGCCAACAAGCTCTTCTCGTTCATAAACCATCCTCTTCTCAAATTTTCCATCAGAAAAGCCAGAAATACCTTTTAATTCAAGAATAGTATTTCCTTCATTATCCTTGTTTTTTATCCAAAAACCTCCAATATTTATATTTGTATATTTCACCAGTTCATGTATAACAGCCTTAGCCATTTTATCAATGCTATCATTATTTTGTCTTAGAATATCACTAAACATTGCAACGCCCTTTGAAGCCCAGTTTCTGATTTCATCTTCTTCTTTTTTCAAAAGAAGTTGTTTGTTTTGTTCCTCCAATTCCTGTTTTTTATCTTCTATTTCAGCAATTGCATCATGAATTTTTTGTTCCAACAATAATTTTTCTTCTTTTAAAGCTTTTATCCGGTATCGTATCCCAAAAATAACAATTAGAATAACAATTAAAGAAAGAGATATTCTAAACCACCATGTTTTCCAATAAGGTGGATTTACAATTATTTTTACATTTACACCATTTTCGTTCCAAACGCCATCATTATTTGATGCAATTACCTTAAAATAATATTCACCCCCTTCAAGATTTGTATAACTGGCAAACCGTTTTGATGCGTCGGTTTCAATCCAGTCCTGATCAAATCCAACCAGCATATATTTATATTTATTCTTCTCAGGACTAGCAAAGTCGAGGGCTGCAAACTCAAACGATATTACATTTTGTTTATAATTTAATTTTATTTCTTTAACCGTTGATATAGACTCGCTTATCAGAGAATCCTTAACCTTCCTTGAAATTGTTTGATATGATTCATTAAAAATCTTGAAATCAGTTAATATTACAGGAGGTTTATATGGATTATCTTTAATATGGTTTGGATTAAAAACATTAAAACCATTAATTCCACCAAAATACATATCTCCTTCTTTCGATTTTAACGAACTGGTATAATTGTATTCCCTCCCTTGCAAACCATCTCCTACACCATAATTTCTGAATTCTTTATTAACAGGATCAAATTTAGTAATTCCATTATTAGTACTCATCCATAAATAACCATTATCATCTTCCAGAATATCATTCACCACATTACTAGGTAATCCATCCTTTTCTGTATATATAATAAAATTCTCGGTTTCATAATTAAATAGATTTAATCCTCCGGCTGTTCCAATCCATAAATTATTTTTTGAATCCTCAAATATTCTCCTTACATCATTATTACTAAGGCTGCTTTTATTTGTTTCATCAAACATATATCGTTTAAAGCAATCTTTTTCTCTTAAGTATTTATGTAAACCTCCTCCTTCAGTACCAACCCAAAAATACTTCCTGCTATCTTCAAATAAAGTCTTAATATTAGGATTACTTAATTTATTTGGGTCATTTACATCGTATACATAATGTTTAAAAGTTTTTGATTCCCTGTCATATAAATCTAAGCTTCCACCCATTAATCCCACCCATAAATTATTATATGAATCCTCTGTGATTGCCCATACATTTAAATGTCCAATACTTTCTGGATTATTCACATTTGGCAGAAATTGAGTATATCGGCCATTATTACGATCGTATAATAATAATCCCCTGGCATAAGTTCCCAACCAAAAATTCTCTTGTTTATCTTCATATATACATATAATTACACCCGAGGGATTGCTCCTTGGGTCATTTGGGTCATGCTTATGATGAACAAACAAATTTTCATCTTTACGAAATAAATCAAAACCGCCACCATCAGTAGCTATCCAGATATTATCCTTTTTATCCTGAAAAATATCCATAACTGATTTATAGCTAAGACTATTAGGGTCCAAAGGATTATGATTATAATGCGTGAATTTAAGTTTATATTGATTGTAAATATTTAAACCTGCGCCAAATGTTCCTACCCATACCGATCCGCCCTGATCCTGAACAATAGAATATATTGCATTTGAGCTCAGGCTTTTACTGCTGTTTGCATCGTATTTGTAATAGTAAAACTTATCCTCTTTCCTGTTATATATATTAACACCTCCACCATTAGTCCCTATCCAAATATTTGATTTATTATCTTCCAGAAAACTAGTTATAATATTATTAGTAATTTCATTTTCATTCTCATCAGAATATCGTCTAAACTCATTTGGATTATCCATTTGTCTGAAAAGTCCATAGCCTTCAGTTCCAATCCACAATTTATTCTTGCTGTCAATAAATACAATGTTTCCTGTATTTTGCGATTTGCCTTCTATATTATAAGAGGTGTATTGTTTATTTACTACAATATTTGTTAAAGGATCAATTTCAGAATATACTGCTCCGCTCATTCCAACAAGTATATTTCCGGATGAATCTTCACAAATTGAAAAAACTTCAGGAAAAGGAATACTATTTGGGTTATTTTTGTCATGAAGGAACCTGATAAAACGCTTATTGTATTCAACAAATTTGTTAAGCCCATTCTCATTTGTGGCAATCCACATATTATCTTTGCTATCCCTGAAAATACGTTTAATCTGGTTATTACTTATAGAATTTGGATTATTTTTATTGTATTGGAAATTTATAAATTCGTTTTTTGATTTATTATAAATATCAACTCCTTTATTAAATGTTCCGATCCAGATATTTCCATGTGCATCTTCTTCTATACAAATTAAGTAATTCTGCGACACAGTGTTTTTATTGTCAGGATCGTTTCTGAAAATGGTAAAAGTATAACCATCAAATTTATTTAGTCCATCATAGGTGGCTAACCAAATTAAGCCTTCACTATCCTGAAATATATAATTTATTGTGCTCTGAGAAAGTCCTTCATCAATACTATAATGCTCAAATAAAATATTATTTTGCGATATAACTGAG
>JAFGQQ010000285.1 GCA_016935595.1 Bacteroidales bacterium | reverse complement strand
TACGAAAATTATGTTTTTCGATGCCCTTGAAAATCGAAGATTTTCAAGGGTTTTATTAACAATTTAAACTTGTCAAAGTAGAATTAGAAGAAAGTTTAAAAACCTTGGAAGGAGGGTCAAGAAAAGATTTAACAATACAGTTTTTCCCATTAATCCCATTTTTAGATGTACCTGGATATTCTGAATCTAAAAAAGAATTTCATGCATATCCTTTAGTATTTGATATAAGGTTACTTTTTAAAGAAGGAAATGAAAAGATACATCATATAAATGATTTTTTTATTTGTAACCTTCCATATAATATAATTGATGAAAAGATAAAAACAATTAAACCTATTTAAACTTATGAGTTACGAAAACACTAAATCAGAAAAACTTCAAAATTTAATTGATTCAATAAATCAATTAAATGAAGAATACAATTATGAATTACCGGATGAATTTAAAGCTTGTATGGATAAAGCTTACAAAGAAAAAGCAATATCTGATCTTTAGTATATTTTATGAGTATTAATAGCTTCAATAAGCTAGATATTGATTCACAGGGCACCATCGCCTTTGGTGATGGTGCCCGTTTTATTTCATTCCGGAAATATTATAACCACAAGCTGAGCTTGTACTCTTATAAAGACTTTTTTATAGAAGTTTGGTATTTTCCGGAGGAAAACAGGATTGTCAAGATCGAGGCGATCCCGGAGGATGACAAGCGTATTGACCGGTATATTGATTTTGCTGGGAAAGCAGGGTTTTAAATAACTTAACTAATTTAACTAACTTAACTAAAATATTATGAAAACATCATTTTGCTTAGTATTAGTTTTGATAGCTTCAACAATTTTAAGCCAGAACCTATCTAATAATTTTATTTTGAATGATGACAAAACAATTAAATGGCAATATATTCATGAATCAGATATAGGATTTGATGAAATATTAGAAGCTATTAAAGGAAAAGGTTATTTTGAAAACATTAATGAAGGGGATGGCTATATAATTTGTGATTTTAAACCATATGAAATACCATATGAAAAATATGGGTATACAACAATGAATGCACCAATTTACATATCAAGAAATGTTGTAAGTGCTAGTTTAAAATTTGAATTAAAAGAAGGTCGATATAGAGTAACCATAAAAAACATATTGTTAACACAAAATGTTGATGATAATTTTTCACAAATGGGAGAGCAACATTCCTTTGAATGGTGGGTATTAAATAAAAAAAGTGAAATAAAGAATAACTTCTTTGATCCGGGTAGTAATATTATGAATCAGGATTTTTTGATCAAAACTCTTTTTAAGAAAACTGAGAACGATGACAATTGGTAAAAAAATAAATAAATGAAATTCCGGGTAACCATATACATGCGGGACGGGAGCACTTATAGTGGCATTAGGGAGCATTATAGCCAAACGCTCCTGCAGGAAGAATACCTGGCCAAGATCAACCGGTGGGAAAAGAAAAACATGTTCCAAGGCCTCCAGGTTGTCCAGGTAGGAAAAAAAGATAAGAAAGGTGAACTGGGTTTTCAACAAGGGTTTGCGTGGAGCAGGGTACGCAATGAAATTAATAAACATAAATCAAGTTAACTATATTAACTAATTTAACTAACTTAATTAATATATTATGAAAAAGCTTACACTATTGGCCCTAGCGATTACACTAATACAAAGTTGTAACAACAACCAGCGCGAAAAAGAAGATAATAAAGAAATTGATTATTTTTCTCTCATTACAGATAAGATATGGGTAGATGAAGATGATGATTATAAATTTCAGTACTATTATTCCAGTAAAGATAGCATCGAATATATTTGGAGGGTATCTGATCTTTGGAATGATGAGATGTTTCCATTTGTACCTGCTAAAGGAACTCCCTATACTCACACTTTTAATGAAGATAGCGATGCAGATTATGTTGAAGGATGGATAAAATCAAGTTATTTTGAAATAGAAGGAAATAAAATCACTTTAAAACATATTAAAGGTGAATTAATAGATAATTCAGATCATCAATTAACTAAGGAACAAATTAAAGAATCTAACAAAATGATTAAAGAGGTAAATGAATTATTAAGTGATGATAGTGAATTATTCCTAAATTGTAGTGATACTATTATTGATGATATAAAATATTATAAATTAAATGTAATAGAAAAGAATGGAAATAAATCCATAATGATATCCAAGAAATAAACTTAACTAAGTTAATTAACTTCATTAAATTAAATATGAATGGAAGAAAAAGTAAAACTCAAACCTCTTGGTTTAAAGGAATTAAATAAGATTTTAAAGTCCGATAGAAAAAATTATAAAATCTATATACTTGTTCCCATCGAACCAATTACACAATGGAACCTAATTACAATAGCATTGGAATTTGATGAAAATGATTGGTTACTATTTGATGATGGATTTAGTCTTCAGGGAGATGGAGGAAGTCTATCGAGAATGAAAGAAGCATTACTTAATATTAAAGGAGTTAAGATATACATAAAAGTTTATAAAAATAAAAAGATGGAGAAATTGAAAGGATTAGAATTAACTTGGAAGAAATACAAAAAAGGATTATACAATATAGAAATGTTTGATGAAAGCCCCTTCTTAGGCATACTAAATAAAATAAAAGAAATAGGATATGATAACATGTTATAAAAGATTGGCTTTAAGCCAAAATTCTAGAGCAGAAAAAACATAATTATGTTAACTAATTTAACTAACTTCATTAAATTAAATAAACTATGGACTGGCCACTTATCATCAGCTACTCGATCTCAGGGTTATCTATTATCGGTTTAATTGTTACAAATATTTATAAGATTAAATGGAGCAATGAATATAAGGCTGCTAAACAGGCACAAATTGATGCATTAACAGAACAATTAAGTTGGTATAAAAATATTACTTCAGGAAAACCAATAGAATTTTTAAAACAGCAAAAAGAAGACCTGGAAAAAATTATTGAAAAACATGAAAAAAATATAGATGAGCTTAAAAAACAAATTGAAAGTAATTATGTAGTTACACATGAGATTATTATAGATATTCTTGAAGAATGGATAGACCTTCATCAAAAACTATTAAATTCATATGAAAAACAGATTGAATTTTTACTTATGATACCCGTCGAAAATGATGAAGAAAATGAGGAGTTGAAAGAAATCAAAAAATAATTCAATCAACAATTCAATAAATCGTGTATGGCCACCATCACCCGAAATAAAGCCTCTAATGACATCTTACGTTGTAACGGGTATATTACCGATGTAAGTGTAGAAAATGCCCTGGTGACGGAATTAACGCCATTGGACGAAAGGGCAAAAAGGATAATGTTGCGCTATTACAAAAAACAAAAAAAAGATTTCATTTGGACCATTTGGTACGATATAATTGATTAATTTTATTTCATAAAACAGGATGGGGGAGTTTTAAATTTTGCAGTTTTTAACTTGTTTAACCCCTTCCTGTTTTTTTTGCCGTCAAAAAATAAACATAACATACAGGAGCTGGTCCTGATCCGGTCACATTGCCATAGGAAATGATGGCAAAAAATGAGGTCCCGGTCTGCTCCAGGAACAAAAAACGCCGTCAAAATATGGATACACAAAAATGGGACATATTGCTTGTCGAGACATTCAAACGTTTCGAGGACCTGAGGAACCTGATTTCAATCCGTGAGGAAAGCGAAGGCTGCCTGGACCCCAAGGCACTATATGAAGAATATTTCTTTTGCGAGGCCATTCTTTGCGTTTATGACCCCTATATGGTGGGCTATGTGCATAACGAGAAGGACAGGGGGCTATATACGTTCATCGAGGCCAGGGCCATGGAAGAAAAATATTTGGGCCAGGGGAAGCTGTTTTTTTACTATCCCATTATATTCCCCTCGATGTATGATTATATGCAGTATGTTACGGGGGATGCGACGATATAAAAAAGGGATCAATTAAAAATTGATCCCTAAATAGTTGAACGTACTAAAGTTGGAATTTTAGACTTAAGTATTTGATAACTAAATACAAAAAGTTAATAATCTTTCATAAAAACATAGT
>JAFGQQ010000284.1 GCA_016935595.1 Bacteroidales bacterium | reverse complement strand
TAACCGTTCCCCAAAACAAAATCAATTTTTGAATACTTAGGTATTTCAGTATTTGTTTTTAGATCGCCGCCTTGAAATTTAACACCTAATACATTATTAATAGCTATATCTCTTACATATTCAATTTTACCTACTTTTAATCCTTTTGCTTCGATAATTGCTTTAGCCTGCCGAAAAGATACACCTTTTACATTAGGCATTTTAACTAATTCGGGATTAAATGCATTGATAATTAAAAATATAGTTCTGTTCTTTTTAACCCTGAAATTCGGAGATGGATTCTGTTCAATTACTGTTCCTTTGGGTTTGTTTGAAAGATAAACAGAATCGGTAATTTGATATCGAAGACCTTTCTTTTTACATATTTTTTGTACTTCAGAAACTGAAATCCCTGTTAAATTCGGAACAAGTTTTGCCTGGCCATGCCTGGTATATACTTTTAAAACCTGTAAAGCAAAAATTATCAAGCCAATACCAATTAATATAGCATATAATAGATTTTTTATGAAAAGTTTACTAACCAAAAATCTGAAAAAGTTCATTTTTTCCAATATAATTTATGTAGATAAACGAATGAGCAAATATAAAATTATGTAAAAATATCTAAAATCTAAATTGTTCTAAATTAATAGAAATATTTAATTTCTATTTAATTAATGAAATTATACAATGTGTCTCTTTCAATAGGTTTATAACCTGCATTTTGGATAATTTCAATCATTTCATGTTCAGTCATTGAAGGATGTTTTTCCTCCGAACCTGCTAAGGAATATATTAATGTCGAATCTTCAATTGTACCGTCAATATCATCTACTCCATAAGATAATGTTAATTTCGATTGCTCTTTCCCAAGCATAGGCCAATATACTTTAATATGCCTAAAATTATCAAGAAAAATTCTTGAAACTGCGTAATTTTTAAAATCCTCTAATATAGGAATCTCACCTATTTTTGATAATAAATTATTTTTACTTCTATATTTCAAAGGAATAAATGCATGGAAACCTCCGGTCTCATCTTGTAAATTCCTTAGTTTTGACATATGGTTAATACGATGTGAATAATTCTCAATATGGCCATACAACATAGTGGCATTTGTTGGAATTCCCAAATTATGTGCAGTTTTATGGATTTCCAGCCATCTTTCAGCATTAATTTTTTCCGGGCATATTTTTCTCCTTATAATAGCATCAAATATCTCTGCTCCTCCACCAGGTAAACAAACAACTCCTTTTTCATTTAATATTTTTAAACCAGCTTGAATATCAATACCCGATTTCTTACACATATAGTCAAGCTCAACAGCAGTAAATGCTTTAATTTGGATACGAGGGTAAGACTTTTTTATTCTTTCTATTAATTCCACATAAAAATTAAAATCCCTGTCTGGATGTGTTCCTCCAACAATATGGACTTCTGTAATACCAGAATTAATATTTTCTTCTATTTTCGAAAGCATTTCATCAATTTCATATTCCCACGATCCTTCTTCTCCTTTTTTTCTGCTGTATGAACAAAATCTGCAATTATTAACACAAATATTTGTGGGTTCAATATGAATATTCTTATTATAGTATGTATTTGATTGATTTTTTTGTTTTCTAACATATGTTGATAAAAGACTTAGAAAACTTAAATCGTTACAATTGAATAGCAATATGCCTTCCTGTTCACTTATTCTTTTTGAATTAATTACTTTGTAAGCAATCTTTTTTAGATCGGTACTAACTGAGGAATTTGATATCAAATGTGGTATTAGCCCCTGCACAATTATTTTTGTTGTAAATATATTAGTTTTTAGGGGATTTTATAAATTAAAAAAATAGAAATAATTATTTCTAAATTGGGGATTATTTATGACTGGGTTCATCAGAAACCGAAAGTTTTGTCCGGCCTTTTGCTCTTCTTGAAGATATTATTTTTTTCCCGCCAACTGATGACATTCTGGCCCGAAATCCATGTTTATTCTTTCTTTTTCTCTTCGAAGGTTGAAATGTTCGTTTCATTATTTATATTTTATATACTTTCAATTTCAGGAATGCAAAAGTAATATTTTTTTCATATCGCTCAAAAATATCAACAATATATTTTTAGGTCATCTCAATATGAATAATTATTTTGCTTTTAAAATAACATTCATTAAATATATCTGATATTTTAAAGACTTTATAATTTCTGTTCATATGTTTTACTTCATTTGTAATTTCTTCTCCTTTAAGATATATAATTCCATTTTTTAATGAATTACGGTTTTCTGTTAAAAAATTATTTGACACCAATGAAATTAATTTCGAAACAGAAGTTACAGCCCTGCCAACTGCAAAATCGAACTTATCTTTAATATCCTCGATCCTGTTATGAATAGCAATAGCATTTTTTAAATTTATTTCTTGAATAATATTATTAACAACATTAATTTTCTTCCTGGTAGAATCAATCAAATAAAAATTAACATTTGGAAAAATAATAGCCAAGGGTATTCCCGGAAAACCGCCTCCTGTTCCAATATCAACAATTTTTGTATTATCGATAAATTGAATAACTTTTGCTATTGACAAGGAATGTAATACATGATGTATATAAAGGTTTTCAATATCCTTTCTTGAAATGAGGTTAATTTTTTTATTCCAATTTCTATATAATTCGAATAATTTACCAAACTGATTTATCATACTTGGTGATAAATCCTTGAAATAACTGGCAATTATTTCCATTTACAATATTTATGGTTTGGCGCTGGTTGATTTTAAAATATTATATAGCAATTCCCGTGCCCTGAAAAGTTGTGCTTTAACTGTACCTATAGGTAAATTAAGTTCCTGGGCAATTTCCTCGTACGAATATTCTTTA
>JAFGQQ010000030.1 GCA_016935595.1 Bacteroidales bacterium | reverse complement strand
CCGATATTAGAAATAGCAGGGCTTCATTTTATGACATTTATGCAAAAATAACATACGATTTGAATGAGAATAATTTTTTAGCTATTTCAAATTATTTAAGCAACGATTATTTTAAATTTAATACAAATACAACTTATAGTTATAATAATCATAATGCATCACTTCATCTAAAACATATATTTACCAATAAGTTATTTGTTGATTTAGCTGGTATTTATAGTCGCTACTCATATAGTGTGTTTGAAGAAAAGAATGAATTGGATAATAGTAATCTAACCTATGATATAAAATATACAGAACTAAGATTAGATTTTAGTTATTTCTATAATACTTCACATAAAATAAATTTTGGTTTAAATACAGGTAATTATAATTTAAATCCCGGATCATACTTGCCCGAGGGAAAAGAATCGTTGATCATTCCTGTTGAAATGGAAAATGAAAAAGCCAATGAAACTGCTGTTTATTTAAGTGATGAATATAATATAAACCAAAAATTATCAGTATATGCAGGTTTAAGATATTCAATATTTTCTTTTTTAGGGCCTAAAACTGTATATGAATATGAAGGAGGTATTCCAAGGAATTCATCATACATTAACGATACTTTACTGTTTAATAAAAATAAAATAATAGAAAATTATTCCGGGCCAGAATTAAGATTTTCCTTTAGGTTTAAGATTAATCAAAATAATTCTCTCAAAATAGGATATAACAGGATGAGACAATATTTACATATGTTGTCGAATACTACAGCAATTTCCCCTACAGATACTTGGAAATTAAGTGATAAATATATTGCTCCTCAAATAGGAGATCAATTTGCATTAGGTTATTATAAAGATTTCTTATTTGGAAACATTGAAAGTTCAGTTGAAATATATTATAAGCAAATTAAAGATATTATTGAATATAAAGGAGGAGCTCAGCTTTTATTAAATGAAACCATTGAAACCGATTTGATTAAAGCATTTGGAAAAGCATATGGAATAGAGTTTTTGGTAAAAAAGAACACTGGCAGGTTTAACGGATGGATTAGTTATACTTATTCAAGAATTTTAATTAAAGCTAACAGCGAATTTGAAGAAGCAAAAATTAATTCAGGCAACTTTTTCCCTGCAAACCATGATAAACCTCATGATTTAACATGTGTGGCAAATTATAAATTTTCGAGGAGGCTAAATGTATCAAGTAATTTTACATATAGTACTGGAAGACCAATTACCTTTCCTGTTGCTATTTATGATGTAAGAGAATATAAACTTTTATATTACACAAATAGAAATGAGGAAAGAATTCCCGATTATTGCCGATTAGATCTGTCAGTAAATGTGGAAGGCAACCTTAAGTCAAAAAAAATTGCTCATAGTTCATGGACGTTCTCGGTATATAATTTACTGGGCAGAAAAAATGTATATTCCATTTATTTTGTAAGCAGCCAGGGAAGAATCAGGGGATATAAATTATCAATATTCGGCCAGCCTATTTATACCATTTCTTATTCAATTAAATTTTAACAAATGATTAAAAATTTAAAAATATTATTGATAATTATAATACCAATTTATATTAATACTTGTATAGATCCTTTTTATCCAAACATTGAGAAGTACGAAAATGCACTGGTTGTTGATGGACTGATTTCAAACGAGCAAAAATCTTATAGCGTTTTTCTTTCCAGAACGTTGGCTTTTGAAGAAATAGGCAATAAACCTGAAGCTGGAGCAATAGTTACAATTATTGATGATTCAGGCAATTCTTATTCTTTAAATGAAACAGAAAAAGAACCAGGATGTTATGTTACAAATCCAGATGAATTAAAGGGAGAAATAGGGAGGAGATATAAACTTATAATTGAGACAATTGACGGAAATAAGTATGAATCGGCTTATGAGGAGTTAAAAAGGTGTCCGGAAATTGACAGCATTTATTGGAAAGTTGAAGAGAGACCTTCGAATGATTTAAAAAATCCTGTTAAAGGAATTCAAATTTATATTGATACACACGATCCTGAAAACAATACAAGGTATTATAGTTGGAAATGGGAAGAAACATGGGTGTTTTTTACTCCTTATAGAAAGGACACTTTGCCAAATAAATGTTGGAAATACGATTCTTCAAGAGTTATTCAAATTGGCACTACCGATCATTTATACAAAGATATACTTAAGAATTATCCTTTATTTTATATTTCGGATAAAACCAATAAATTATTTTATAAATATAGTGTTCTAATAAAACAATATTCATTAACAAAAGAAGCTTTTAATTATTGGTCGCAAATTGAAGGAATAAATGAGAATACGGGAACTCTTTTCGACCCTATTCCAACAAAAGTCCCCGGGAATATTTCTTGTATAAATAATCCGAATTTACCTGTCATTGGTTATTTTCAGGCATCATCCGTTAGTAGCAGAAGAATTTTTATCAGCCAGAGTGATCTCCTGGGACAATTATCCATGTCAACGGGTTTTGACTATTGTGAGACCATAACTATTACTGACCAGATTGATGATGAGTTTCCTGCCTATTTAAATTATGTTGAGAATGAGGGATGGGAAATATATTTTCAGGAAGTAAGCGGGAATGTTTTACGTACTTATCTCACCAATTCCATATCTTGTTGCGATTGTTCTATAACTGGATCACCAGATAAACCAGAATTTTGGGAGGATTAAAAATATATGACGAGAAATTTAAGCATATATATTCTAATTATTTTTTTATTCAATTTTTTTAATTTAAAAACAAACGAATTATTTAAAGGTGATGAAAATGATTATCTAAAGGAGAAATTATACCTAATTACTGATAGAAATATTTATTTTTCGGGTGAAAATATATGGTTTAAAATAATATGTACGGAAAGCAATTTCAATTTTCCTGTAAATATTAGCAAAGTTATTCATATTGAATTATTAAGTAATGCCAATTCACCTCTCTCAAAACATATAATTGAATTAAAAGATGGTTTTGGGAAAGGATATATCAATATTCCAGTTGAGTTAGAACCTGGTAATTATAAGTTAAGGGCATACACAAACTGGATGAGAAATTTTAATGAAAACTATTTTTTTATAAAAAATATAGTCATAGTAAATCCTGATAAAGAAATTGTTTTTCGAAAGAATTTAGATAATAGCCAATTAAAACTGAATATTGATTTTTTCCCTGAATCAGTTAAAATTATTAAGAATTTTAATAATCAGATTATTATTCGTGTTTTAAATCAATTTGATGAAGGAATTGATGCAAAAGCAAGATTATATATTAATAAGGAAATTATTAGTGAGGTTGACATATTTAAAGGTATAGGCTTTTTTAATTTAAAACCGGTTGACAATGGCAATTATTATGTTGAGATTATAAAAGAGGACTTAATTCTTGGTAATTATAATCTCAATGATTTTTATGAAAGAGGGATATTAATTAGTTTAATTAATATAAATGAAAGATTTGCAACATTTAAAATAAATTCAAATATTGAAAATAATCAACCTTCTTCTCATTGTGTTAAAATTCAAAGAGATGGAATTGATTATTATAAGGATTCTATTGATGTTAGAATTATTGATCAAACTCTGAACATTCCTGTTTATTATTTCCCCGAAGGAATAAGTTTTGTTAATATATATAATTTGAAAAATGAGATTAAGTGTACACGTCCGGTCTATATCAAACCTTATAAATTACTTGATATTTCTGTTTATTCCAAAAAGATAAAGTTTAAAACTAGAGAAAAGGTCGATTTAATTATTAAAACACTTGTTAATAATTATCCCTCTATGGCAAGTATAGCAGTTAGGATAAAAAAATGTGGTGATCCTTTAGAATATAATGATACTTATTATATTACTAAGTTTTTTAATAATAATATTGAATATAATGAAATATTTAACTATTATTTAGATTCTGTCCAAAATTACAGCAATAAAGAAATAAATGATGCACTTCTAGCTTGTATTTATCAAAATGATAGCATAAACAGTAAAAATTTGAAATACATTCCTGAACTGGAAGGGAATATACTTAGCGGGAAAATCATTAATAAAGAAACCCGGCAACCCGAAGAAAATCAATTAATTTACCTATCATATATTGGCGAATGTGCACAACTCTATAGCTGTAGAACCAATTCACAAGGCCGGTTTAATTTTTCTTTAATTAATAGTAATAGAAATAATGAAATTATAGTTCAGGTAAATGATAGTGCAGGTAAATTTATTATATTATTAGACGACCAGTTTTCGAATGAATTCAAACAACAAAAAGCTCAGGCAAATTCATTAAAAGAAGAGTATAAAGATTATATACAAAAATGTTTAATTCCTCAACAAATTTCAAAAGCATATAATTTAACCGAACTTCAAAAGGAAGATACTATAATTAACGAAATTGATAATTTTTATGGAATGCCTGATGAATCGATAATACTTGAGAATTTTATTAAACTTCCGGTTATGGAAGAAGTTCTTATAGAATTATTGAAATACATTTATATTGAAAATAAAAGAGGGACAAAGAATATTTTAATAATTGATAAAATTAGCAACGAAATAATTGGAGATTCGCCATTATTCTTGATTGATGGTGTGCCGGTTTTTAATTCCGAAGTTATACTTAAACTTGATCCGGAAAGAGTTAAATCTATAAATGTTGTTGCATTAAAATATTTTTATGGCGATTTAATTTTTGATGGTATACTCGATATTCACACGCATGAAAATAATTTTAGTAAAATTAATAAACTTCAAACTTCTATACGGCAGGAAATGCGGGGAGTAGATTTGCCGTATAATAATAAGTTTCCAAAATATGTTGATGAATTAAAGAATCAAGAAAGGATGCCTGACTATAGAAATACATTATATTGGAATCCGGAAATTATTACAAATAAAGAAGGTATTTCTGAAGTATCTTTTTATTCATCCGATGAACAAGCTATATACGATGTTATTGTTGAAGGAATTTCATTTGATGGAAAATACGGTTATACTAAAATGCAAATTGAAGTAACTGAATAATTAATCAATTATTCTTATTATAATTAATTTTCCGATTCTATGCTTTCATTATATAGTTTAACAAATTCACTCAAGTGTTCTTCTCGTTTTACTTTTAAATGATTTTTTCGGATTATTGATCTCACCTTTGGTTTGTCATCAGGGAAAAAACGTAACAGACTTATACGGCCAAGATTTAAATTATGATAAACGCCGTCTTTAAAAAAATAGTAAACATATTGCTTATACAATTCATTATTGTTGTTTAGAATTTTGATTTGCCTGTGTACATAAAGTGATATATGGCCTTCGGCAAGTACTTGTAAGTATAATTGGGTCGAATCACCCGTATACCAGTTTTTTATCTTAAGATTTTT
>JAFGQQ010000283.1 GCA_016935595.1 Bacteroidales bacterium | reverse complement strand
CCTAATCTTTTACTTCAAAAGTTACCAGGTCCGGAACTTAAAGCTACAGTAAAACTTGATTTTAATTCACTTGAAGATAATGAGCAATTTGGATTAATAATTATGGGCACAGATTATTCTTATCTTGGGATTAAAAAGAGTGACGATATTTTTTATTTGTTACAAGTCATTTGTATTGATGCTGATAAAAACGGAAAAGAAAATGAAGTAAGAAAAGAAATTATTCAAAACAATACAATGTATTTAAGTGTTAAAGTTGAAGAAACAGCAATTGCTAGTTTTTGCTATAGCATAGATGGAGAAAGTTTTAAATCATTTGGCGAAACATTTAATATAAAACCCGGAAAATGGATTGGAGCAAAAGTTGGTGTTTTTTGCATTAGTGAAGAATTTAATGAAAATTCTGGTTTTGTAGAAAATGATTGGTTCAGGATTGAGCTATAACATATTAATATAAAAATAATTTATAACCTGCATACATTATAATGATGTTTAACTCAAAGGAAGGATGAAAATATTGAAATACATAAAGTAATTTGGGATTTCGGAACATGCAGGTTAACATCTAACCTTTGGAAATTTAATTATTTAAAAATGAAATCAAGTATTATATGGATTAGGAACTTTGGAATAATTTGTATTATTCTTTTAAAAATTGAGATTGGAAATATTTTTTCACAGGATTTTTCAATTGTTGGTTGGGCAACTGTAAATGCAGAAGGCTACAATGGTACTACTGGCGGACAAGGAGGAGTTGAAGTAACAGTTAAAACAGCGACTGAATTTCAAGCTGCAATTAATGATAAAAGTGATGGTCCTCTTATTATTTATGTTGAGGGAATATTAACTCATGATGATAAAATTGATATTAAATACATTTCCGATATTTCTATAATTGGAAGAGGAGATAATGCTGAACTAAATGGTTTTGGTGTAAATATAAGAGAAGCAAATAATATTATTGTCAGAAACCTTAAAATACATCATGTAATAGCCGATAGGGGCGATGCAGTTGGAATTGATCGTTGCCATCATGTTTGGATTGACCATTGTGAATTGTACAGTGATATGGTTCATGACAAAGATTATTACGACGGTTTGCTCGACATTAAAAATGGGTCAAGATACATTACTGCTTCCTGGAATATTATTCATGACCATTATAAAACATCGCTCATCGGAAGTACTGATGATGCAAGTCAATTGGCTACCGATTCCTTATTTAAAATCACTTATCACCATAATTATTTTCATAATACAAATTCACGGAATCCCAGTTTAAGGTTTGGCCGGCTTCATGCATTCAATAATTATTATAAAGATATTGATTCCTATTGTATAGCAGTAAGGAAAGGGGCTCATGCAATTGTTGAAAATAATCATTTTGAAAGTTGTGGGACACCCGTTACCACTACTTTTGGCGATGGTCCAGATGGATTTGCCTGTTTGAGCAATAATTTATATTCAGGAACTTCAGCAGAGACTGATAATGATATTTCACAAACCGATTGTTCCTGGAATGTTCCTTATGCTTATGTATTAGATAATCAGAATAATGTAAAAGATTTAGTTGTGAGTAATTCTGGTGTTGGGATTATTGATACTACCAAAGTCCATATTTATACTATAACTGTTCAAATTGAAGGTGAAGGTAGTGTGTCACCTAACGGAGGCAGTTATACGGAAGGAGTTGATGTTAATCTTACGGCAAATCCTGCTCAGGGGTGGTTATTCGACAAATGGTCCGGTGATATTGATAACGCAAATCAAACAATAACTTTAACAGTTAATTCTGATTTATCAATAATTGCCCAGTTTACCGAGTTACCGGTTTATAATTTAACTGTAAATATAGAAGGCGAAGGAAATGTATTTCCAAGTGAACGCAGCTTTCACGAAGGTGATGAAATGAATTTTATTGCAGTACCATCTGCCGGATGGAAATTTGAACAATGGAAAGGCGATATTACAGAAACAGATTCAATAATTGAAATAACCTTTAACTCCGATGTAAATATTACTGCTGAATTTTCTCAAATTGTAAGCATTTTTGCACACGAAAATAAAGAAAACATAATATATCAGAATTTCCCTAATCCGTTTAATGAATATACTTATTTAAATTTATCTTTAAATACGAATACTCATGTTAAAGTCGATCTATTGGATATTTCCGGTAAATATTTAAAAAATGTGACTTCTGATATATATTCAGCAGGCGACCATTCAATTTATTTTAATAGAGATGGCATTGAATCAGGTGTTTATTTATTTAAGATTTTTCTTGGACAAGATGTGTACTATTCAAAATTAGTTATAAAATAAAATTTGTGAGGGGAATAGAAATAAAGCGATTTATTAATTTTTTATTGATAATTGTTATTACTGGATTATTATTTCCATGTAAATCAAATCCAACTTCTTTCGATATTATTATTGCTGCCGATAGCGCTGGTGATTTTATTAAACCTTTGGTTGTTAAAAACAGGGAAATAAAATCAACAATAGCTTCAATAGAAGAAAGAAAAATTGATAAAATTGTTATTTTTGATACTAAACCTATAAAATAATTGAAAATGAGAAATAGATTATTAAAATACTTGGGTGTTTTATTATTTGTTTTATTTAGCTTTTCATTAGATAATAGTAATTTAAAAATATCTGTTTTTACAATTGGTGATTCAACCATGGCTAATAAAGAACAACCCGAAATAAATTCTGAGAGAGGGTGGTGCCAAATGTTACAGCAATTTTTTAATGATAGTGTCGAGATTAAAAATCATGCTGTGAACGGCAGAAGCACTAAAAGTTTTATTGATGAGGGACGATGGGATGTTATACTTGACTCGCTGAACCCAGGCGATTATGTTTTTATCCAGTTTGGTCATAATGATCAAAAAATAAGCGATCCGAAAAGATATACCAATCCTTATACTGCTTATAGAAGAAACCTGGAAAAATTCGTAAATGATACTAGGCTAAAAGGTGCCACACCCGTATTATTTTCTTCTATTGTAAGGAGGAAGTATAATGAAAACGGGGTTTTGGAAGACACGCACGGCGCTTATCCTTATATTACCAGACAGGTTGCCAAAGAATTAAATGTTCCTTTTATTGATTTACAATTAAAAACCGAAGATCTTGTTAATTCATTAGGGGAAGAGAAATCGAAAGAATTATATTTATGGATTGAACCGAATGAAAATGAATATTTCCCGGATGGAAAAATTGATAATACTCATCTTTCTGTAAAAGGAGGTAATGAAGTCGCCCGACTGGCAATTGAAGGAATTAAGGAATTAAATTTACCTTTAATTAAATACATAAAATAAATTATCAAAAATGAAAAAAAATCTGGTATTAATTTGGATACTAACTTTAATACATGCCATGTATTTCAATATAGCTTATGCTTTAGAATTTGATGCAATAGTAGCTAAGGATGGCAGCGGTAATTATTTAACGATTCAGGAAGCTATTAATGCAGCCCCTTCAAACAGTACTGTACCATTTATAATCTTTATTAAAAATGGAGAATACAATGAAAAACTGTATTTCCAGAAAAGCTTCATTACTTTAATAGGTGAAGATAGGGATAGTACAATAATTGTAACTGCAGAGCTTAGAAGAGTTTGGCGCGAAACTAATCCTGGCGATTGGGGAGTAGCAACAATTAATATTGAAAATGGAATTACTGATTTAACTTTTGCCAATTTAACCATTAAAAATAATTTTGCCGAGGTATATCCCGATTTTCCGGATAATAACGATCATACTATGGCAATTAGAGGAGGTGGTCACCGTATTATTCTAATTAATTGCACAGTAGTAGCTGCCGGTGGCGATACGGTTAGTCTTTGGAACACTGATGGGGGCATGTTTTACCATAACAGGTGCTATTTTGAGGGTTATGTAGATTATGTTTGTCCCAGGGGTTATTGTTATATTTCCGATTGTGATTTTTATGGCTATAACGGCAATGCAAGTATATGGCATGACGGGAGCGGAGGGAAAGATCATAAATTAGTAATAAAAAAATCAAACTTCGACGGAATAAGTAGCTTTGGTTTGGGAAGGTTTCATCGTATGTCGGCATTTTATTTACTGGATTGCGATTTTTCAAATAATATGAGAAACAATGATATTACTTATGTAGGAGATTCACTTAGTAGTGACAGAGACAAGCTGATATATGGAAGGCGTGTTTATTATTATAATTGTCATCGTGAAGAATACGATTATTTCTGGCATGAGAATAATTTAGAAAAAGCGGAAGGCAGTCCTTATCCCGACAGCATTAATGCTTTATGGACATTTAACAATCAATGGAATCCCGAAGCGAAAATTGAAGGATTGTTGCCATTTGCATTTTTGCCGTCTCCAGCCAATGAAACAAGAAATATTGAATTACAACCGGTTTTAACCTGG
>JAFGQQ010000282.1 GCA_016935595.1 Bacteroidales bacterium | reverse complement strand
CTCGTTTTCATCAATCATGAATATATTATGGGTTTTTAATTCTTTAATTAAACCGGTATATATTTTATTGAATTTTGCTTGTTGTTCAATAATAATCTTTTGAATCTGGTCCATTAACTTTATGGGATCTTCTCCTAATATCTGTTTTGCCTTCTTTTTTTCAAATTCAATTGTTCTTTTAATAGAAGCTACACGCACTTTGAAGAATTCATCGCGGTTATTTGAAAAAATACCAAGAAACCTGAAACGTTCAGCTATTGGAACAGTTTTATCTGCTGCTTCCTGCAATACTCTTTCATTAAATGAAAGCCAACTTATTTCGCGGTTTATTACTGATTTTTGACCAAGCATTTTAAGAAAAAATTAATTTTTTGGATAATCGAAATATTCTTCAACCCGGTTTGTTTTATTAATTTCATTCCAGTGTTTTACATCAAATTTAATCAATACAAACCCTGAAGTTGGGATATTGTCGATTTGTTTTTTTACAAATATGTTTGCAAAATTAGTAAAAGTTGGATTATGCCCAAAAATCATAACCGATGAAATAGTATCATCAATTTTATAAATTTCATGTAATATTTCATCCTCATCAGAAAAGTAGAGTGTTTCATTAATTTTTATTGCAGATGCAGGTATTTTTAATTCGCGGGTAAAAATTGTAGCAGTATGCAGGGCCCTGATTGCAGGACTGGAAATAATAAGTTCAGGAATTATTTTTTTTTGCGACAGTTTTCCGGCCATTTTATAGGCATCCGAAATACGGTCGGGTTTTACAGGGCGGTCAATATCAGCTAAATCATTAAAGTCCCAGCAAGATTTGGAATGACGGACAATAATTATTGTTTTCATTACTTTAATTTTTAAAGGGTATCATGCTTATAAAAGCCTGCTGGCAAGTTCGGCCAGATAGCTTCTTTCTCCTTTCACAAGGTGAACATGGGCAAAAAGATCCTGTCCTTTCATTTTATCGGTCAGGAAAGAAAGTCCGTTCGATTCGGTATCGAGATATGGGGAATCAATCTGTTCAATATCGCCAGTGAAAACCATCTTTGTGCCTTCGCCTGCACGTGTTATTATAGTTTTAACTTCGTGTGGGGTAAGGTTCTGCGCTTCATCAACAATAAAAAATACATTTGATAAACTTCTGCCGCGAATATAAGCTAATGGTGTAATTACCAGTTTTTCTGTTTTTTCCCATTCTTCTATTTTTTGATAATCAACACTTTGCTGCTTAAATTTGTTTTTAATAACAGACAGGTTGTCGAATAAGGGTTGCATATAAGGGCCAATTTTTTCTTTTACATCCCCGGGCAGAAATCCAAGATCGCGATTGGCAAGTGGGACAATTGGCCTGGCTAATAAAATCTGATTGTATTTTTTTATTTGTTCCAGGGCGGCTGCAAGAGCCAGCAATGTTTTTCCGGTGCCGGCTTTTCCGGTAAGAGAAATGAGTTGTACTTCAGGACGCATTAATGCATCTAATGAAAAAGTTTGTTCGGCGTTACGGGGGTCTATCCCGTATGCGCGTTTTTTTTCAACCCTGTCAATTACTTTGTTAAATGGATCGTAATGAGCCAGTGCACTTGATTTCGTGCTTTTTAAAATAAAATATTGATGGTTGATCGGTTCATTTTTAAAATTAAAATCTCCGACAGGTATGCCTTCATATTTATCATACATTTGAGAAATCAGGTCACTGTTTACATCTTCAACAACGCTGATGGCTTTATAAATATCATCAATGTTTGTTACTTTATCGTTCTCATAATCTTGTGCGTTAATTCCCAATGATTTAGCTTTCATCCTGAGGTTTATGTCCTTGGTGATTAAAAAAACGGGTTTGTCTTTATGTTTTTTATTCACATGTAATGCAATTGCCAGTATACGATGATCGGGCGTATTTTCAGGAAAGGATTCTAAAAGTTCAATAGAATATGGTTTTCCGGTTTCAATGGTAAGTTTGCCTTTTCCTTTTCCCAGAGAGATACCCCCGTTAAAAAGATTATTTCCTGAAAGCCTGTCTAATTCGCGTGTAAACTCGCGTGCATGAAAATTAATCAGGTCATTGCCTTTTTTAAAACGGTCAAGTTCTTCTAAAACTACTATTGGTATAACAATATCATTGTTTTCGAAATTATAAATGCATTGATAATCATGTAAAAGCACATTGGTGTCGAGTATAAAAACTTTTTTCTTGCTGGCCATTCTATTTCATTTTTATTTATTGACTAAAATAATAATTTTATTGATTATATTTTATGCGTATTTAAGATTTAGACGAATTGAATAAATATTCAGAAGTATTAGATTTTTTGTATAATTCCCTGCCTGTTTATCATCGCATTGGAAAAGCTGCGTACAAAGCCAACCTTGACAACACCATTGCGCTTGATAATTTTTTTGGAAATCCTCATAAAAGTTTTAAAACTATACATATTGCAGGTACTAATGGAAAAGGTTCTGTTTCGCATATGTTGGCTTCGGTTTTGCAAACATCCGGTTATAAAGTCGGGCTATACACTTCACCCCATTTAGTTGATTTCAGGGAGCGGATTAAAATAAATGGAAAAGAAATTTCAAAACATGATGTAATAAAATTTGTTGAAAATAGTTCAAAGATTATCCAAAAAATTAACCCCTCGTTTTTTGAAATAACTGTATCAATGGCATTTGATTATTTTGCAAAAGAAAAAACAGACATTGCAGTAATTGAAGTCGGGTTAGGAGGGAGGCTCGATTCCACAAATATCATAAATCCTATATTATCGGTAATTACTAATATTAGCCTTGACCATACCGATTTGCTTGGAAATACAAAAAGCGCTATTGCTTATGAAAAAGCCGGTATTATTAAGAAAATGGTTCCGGTTGTTATTGGAACAACTGATGCAGAAACAGAAAACATTTTTATGAAAATTGCGAAAGAGAAAGAGGCAGATATTGTTTTTGCCGATAAACAATACTTTTGCAATTATTCATTGCTTTCAACAGAAGGCAAGCAAATATTAAATATTAGTAAACAAAATAAAATACTTTTTGAAAACATTCAGGTTGATTTACTGGGAGAATATCAAAAAGAAAATTTGTTAACTGCAATTACAGCTATTTCAGAATTAAAAAAAACCGGGATAATTATCCAAAAAAATGACTTATATGAAGGTTTGGCTAATACAGTGAGAAATACAGGGTTAAAAGGCCGTTGGCAGGTTTTAGGGGCTAACCCCCGAATTGTATGTGATACAGGTCATAATGAGGGGGCGTTTATTCATTTAGGAAAACAAATTCGAAATACGCCTTGTAAAAGACTGCATATGATTATTGGATTTGTAAACGATAAAAATATAGAACCTGTATTACAGTTATTACCTAAAGAAGCGGTTTATTATTATACACGTGCAGCTATTCCAAGGGCTCTCGATGAAAATGTTTTGAAAAATGCCGGAATTCAGCACGGACTTATGGGCTCATCATACAAGTCTGTTAGTTTAGCGATTGAAACGGTAAAAAAATCGGCAGATAAAGAAGACTTTATATTTATTGGGGGAAGCACATTTATTGTGGCTGAGGCAATGAAATATTTTTAGTACTGGAGATATACCATAAAATATTTATTTTTATGAAATAATAAGAATTATTGAACTGTTGGATTGTAAAATTGTTATATTGTTGAAATCAACAAATAAAAAAATAAACAAATAAATAAATAAATAAGTATGCCAAGCTTAAACCTAACAAACCTGGCATCAGGAGGATTAATTACAAACTATTATTGTACTTCGAAATGCAGCCATTGTTTATATGCATGTTCGCCTTCATGGGATAAGAAATATATAGACAAGCAATGTGCACTTGATTCTTTCCGAATTATAAAAAGGTTGAACTGTAATTCTGTTCATATTGGAGGTGGAGAACCTTTTTTGAATTTTGATGGATTAAAAGATGTAATTAGTGCAGCTAATGAGGCGTGTATAAAAATTGAATATATTGAAACGAATTCATCATGGTTTACATCTTCTGAGGATGCTTTTCTAAAATTAAATGAAATTAAACAACTTGGCGTAAATGCTTTATTATTATCAATGAGCCCTTTTCATAACCAACATATTCCTTTCAATAAAGTTAAAGGTTTAATGGAAGCCTGCAGAAAAAGTGGAGTATCAATAATCCCATGGATTGAGGAATTCTTTAATGAAATCAATAGTTTTGATGACTCGAAAATACATACATCAAATGAATATACTGAAAAGTATGGTGGAAATTATTTTTATAATATACCGGCACGATACTGGATTCATTTCGGAGGAAGGGCGATTCAGTTTTTTAAGAATATTTTCCCATTAAAAGACTTTGATGATATTATTTTTTCATCCTCCAGGTGCTCAGAATTAGCCGACACATCGCATTTTCATTTTGATCTTTTTAATAACTATATCCCCGGACTATGTTCAGGTATAGCAATAAATGCAAGCGATCTTGGAAATCCGTTAAATGAGAATGAATATCCAATTATAAATAGTTTATATAATAAAGGAATTAATGGTTTTTTTCAATATGCTGTAAAACATTATAATTATAAACCTTCTGAAAATAAATTTTTAAATAAGTGCCACCTTTGTATTGATATCAGGAAACATATTATAAACGAATGCGATACTGAAGTAAAAGAGCTGGCTCCAAAAGAATTTTATTTTAATATTTAACTATAAGATGATGGATATCAATTTTGAAAACTCGAATTTTATAAATAATAGTATTATTTTTGTCCATTCTTTGCAGGGTATTTTTTTTTGCCTGCGTCATACTAAAATAATAACCCAAAAATTTATTTAATATATTTTATATTATGAAGAAGAATGTATCATTTGAAAAAATTAACAGATTTTTTAATCGAATTAAATTACCGAAACAATTAATAGTTTTATTAATAGGTTTTTTATCGACAATTTGGTTTTTAGTCAGGGTAATTCCCAAACCAAGCAGAGCCAGTTATCCATGTATGCAGGCTGCTGCACCATGGATGTCAGGTTTTATATTATATATTGCTGGAATTACTTCCGCCACTTTTGCATTTAAGAGATTTAAGTCGCAGATAAATAAATCAAAGTATTATATTGCCGGCATATTCTTTTTTATTGGTATTGTGGCAGGGATAATTGCAATATCCAGTAATCAAACAAAAACCAAAGGTGCAGGGACTTATCTTGGGGAAACCATTGTTGAGAATCCGAATGAACCTATTGGTGAAGCAAAGGGTATTTTTCCGGGACGTGTTTCCTGGGCTTATAATCCTGATGCTACAAATGAAGACTGTGATCCTTCTGATTATGGCCATACTTATTATACCGATGAAAACACAAATCAGGATGTTGTTGATGAAATGCTTGACGACATACTTCTTTCTATTACCGGAGAAAAAACTATACAGGAAGCCTGGGATGCAATTTTT
>JAFGQQ010000281.1 GCA_016935595.1 Bacteroidales bacterium | reverse complement strand
TAACCAGAAACTTGAATATGATTAAAGCGGAATATATAAGTGCCATTGATACTGTTGGTGAAAATAAGGACCTGAAAAAAACCATTCTTTTACATTCTTCTGATTATTCAAGAATTAAAACAGTGCCTGCAATAATAGGTATTTCTGAAGTCATGGAAAAGAAGGATGAAAGGAGTTTTACAAGCAAATATTTATCATTAGGTATACTATTGGAAGGTTGTTTTGAGTCGGTTTTTCAAAACAGGATAATTAGTGAATATTCCGAAAAAACTGAAGATTTTATTAGTAAAAGCCAGCCAACTAAGATGATCGTTATTGCCGATGGAGATATAATAAAAAATAATGTCAGACAAAGGGTTGATGGTTATATGATTGAACCACTAGGTTACGATAGGTACACAAATCAAATATTTGGTAATAAGCAATTTATTTTGAATGCAATAAATTATTTAACTGATGAATCGGGATTAATTGAATTAAGATCGAAAGAAATTGCATTGAGGTTACTCAACAAGCAAAAGATATTTCAGTCGAGGTTAAAATGGCAATTTATAAATATTGTAATTCCGTGTTTGGTAATTATATTGTTTGGTTTTATTTATAATTTAATAAGAAGACAAAGGTTTTCATAATAGTTTGTGAAAAAACTTCAATTTTTATAATAAAGAACTTTATTTTAGATGAATAAGAGGGCATTTTTATATTTAATAATAATCACTTTAATTATTGCAATTAGTATCATATTCTTCTTTCCTCAAGAAAACACATTTAAAAAACAAACAAGATTTTTTAAAATAAGAGATACTTCGCAAATTACAAGAATTGATATTATTAAGAAGAATGAAATAATCAGGTTAACAAAAAGTGATATAGGCAATTGGGAAATTAATGATAAGTATTATGCCCAACAAGAAATAATATATAAAATAATTGGCTTAATAGCAAAATTTGAAGTTCAATCTTCTCTGTCATCAAAAGATAATATTAAACACTCAAATGAGATAGAAAATAATAAAATAGAAATTAAATTATTTAAGAACAGAAGGACATTAAATGAATTTATTATTTCAAGGGTTCTAATCGAGAACAACGATTTAACAATTATTATGAATAAAAATAAACCGGAATTGTTTGTTATTAAAGCCCCTGGTTACCCATATTCAATCTATTCTGTTTTTAACACCAATATTAATTTTTTAAGAAACAAAATATTAATTAATTTTTTACCTACTCAAATAAAGCAAGTTGAGTTAATAAATTTTTTGGATTCCAGTAAGTCATTTTTCCTTAATAATGAAGGTAAAAGAGAATATGAAATATATAATATAATGGAACCGGAACTTGAATTAACATATAATAAAGATGCAGTTGAGCGATACTTGGGTTATTTCCGGAATATCGAATTTGAAAAAGAAATAAGCGATAATCACCAACTTTTCGATTCTTTAAAACAGTCATTGCCCTATATGAATATTACTGTTATTAAAAATAATTTCGATTCGGCATCTTTTATAATTTATCATAAACCAATTGAGGAACGGGAAAATTTATTAGGAGAAAAAATAACTGTTGATCCTGATTTTTGTTATCTCATTTATGTTAATATGGATGCCGTGTATTTAATGAAATATATTGAAATAGAGCCCATTATAAAAGAAATAAGTTATTTTATCAAACCTGTAAAAAGAGAAGATTAAAATTTGGGTACTATTTATTTTTTTTTGTAATATTGATGGTTTGTTTTAACCTGATTAATTCATGAAATATATAAAATAGCTATTAATAAGTTGATTTTTCGAATATCTTTGGAATGATAAAGTTTTATATATTTGTCATTCTGAATAAAATGAAGAATCTCATGAATTAATCAGGTTAATAAATAATTAGAAAATAATATATTATTAATTTTTATAAAAATTTACCAGAATGAAATTTGTAATCTCAAGTACCGATTTATTAGCCCATTTACAATCAATTAGCAGGGTAATTAGTCCGAAAAATACACTTCCGATACTCGATAATTTTCTTTTCGAGCTTGCCGATAATGAATTAAAAATTACAGCTTCCGATTTAGAATCTACTTTAATTACACAAATGGAACTGGAGAATGCCACTGATGAAGGCAGTATTGCTATTCCTGCACGTTTATTGATTGATACGCTTAAAGAATTTCCTGAACAGCCTTTAACATTCGATATTAATCTTAATAATCTTTCAATAATAATAAATTCAGAGAATGGACAATTTACAATTGTAGGGCAGAATGGAAGCGATTTTCCACAAAGGCCAAATATTAAAGAAGATAAAAAATCGGGTATTCAAATATCTGCAGAAACCTTGGCCAGGGCTATTGGAAAAACATTATTCGCTACAGCAGAGGATGAGTTACGACCGGTTATGAATGGAATTTTTATCGATCTTTCTCCTGATGAAATGATATTTGTTGCTTCCGATTCACATAAACTTGTGCGATATAAGAGGTCAGATATAAAAAGCGAAGAAAGTGCTTCATTCATTTTGCCTAAAAAACCGGCATCTGTTTTAAAAAATATTTTAAAAGAAGGAAATATTCTTATTGAATTTGATGATAAAAATGTATCATTTTCCTTACCAAATTATAATCTAATATGCCGTTTGGTTGAAGGTAATTATCCAAACTATAATTCTGTTATTCCAACTGATAATCCTAATAAACTAACTATCGACAGGATTGAATTTATGAATACTTTAAAAAGGGTTTCTGTATTTTCAAATCAAGCTAGCAATTTAATAAAATTAGATATTAAAGGTAATCAGTTAACTGTATCGGCTCAGGATATTGATTTTTCGATATCGGCTTATGAAAGGCTTTCTTGTCAGTACGATGGAGATGATATGGAAATAGGATTTAAATCGGTTTTTCTGATTGAAATACTTTCGAACCTTTCTTCCCCAGATATAAATTTAGAATTGTCCGATCCTTCGAGGGCCGGATTGTTATTGCCTGCCGAAAAAGAAGCAGACGACGAAGATGTGTTAATGCTATTAATGCCTATGATGATAAATGCCTAAAACCTAAATTTATTTTTTTAAAACCTAACAAGTTTTCTTGTTAGGTTTTTTATTTTTAAATTAGTTGTTATGGAACTTAATCTTAGAAATCCTCTTATTTTTTTTGATGTTGAATCAACAGGAGTAAATGTAGCATCTGATCGAATTGTTGAAATTTCTTATTTAAAAATATTTCCAAACGGAAATAAAATATCTAAAACCATTAGGATAAATCCAACTATTCCAATACCTAAAAAGGTGTCAGATATTCATGGCATTACCGACGAAGATGTGAAAAATGAACCAACTTTTGCTGAAATAGCTAAATCACTTATCAATGAATTTGAAGGATGTGATTTTGCCGGTTATAATTCAAATAAATTTGATATTCCTATACTTGCTGAAGAGTTTATTCGAGCCGATGTAGATTTTGATTTGAAGAAAAGGAGGTTTGTTGATGTGCAGGTGATATTTCATAAAAAAGAACAACGTACATTAAGCGCTGCATATAAATTTTACTGTAATAAAGAACTTGAAAATGCCCATAGCGCCGAAGCTGATACTAATGCAACATACGAAATATTAAAAGCGCAATTAGATAAATACAAAGACCTTAAAAACGATATTGAAGCATTGTCGGCATATTCTGCCCACAACAAGAATGTTGATTTTGTCGGAAGGATTGTTTACAACGAGAAAGGGGTTGAGACTTTTAATTTCGGAAAATATAAGGGTAGAACCGTTGAAGATGTTTTTGAGAAAGATCCTGCTTATTATGGCTGGATGATGAACAATGATTTTCCTTTATATACAAAGAAGGTTTTAACCAGTATTAAACTTCGGAAATTGAATGTTAAAAAATAGTATTTTTTAATTTTTATTTATAGTTCATTTTATTTATGAAAATTATTTGTATAGGCCGTAATTATATTAGGCATGCACAAGAGCTTAATCATGAAATTCCTGATAAACCTGTTTTTTTCTTAAAACCCGATACAGCCTTAGTGAAGAATAATAAACCATTTTTTTACCCTGATTTTTCGAAGGAAATACATCATGAAATTGAATTGGTTATACAAATTAACCGGCTTGGAAAAAATATTGATGAGAAATTTGCTCACCGGTATTATGATAAAATAGGTTTAGGCATAGATTTTACTGCTCGAGATTTACAGCGGGAACATATAAACAAAGGTTTACCCTGGGAAATATCAAAAGCATTCGATTATTCTGCTCCAATTAGTGAATTTGTTGCAATTAATAATTATAAAGAGAAGGGAAACATTGAATTCTGTTTAAAAATTAATAATCAGATAGTTCAAAAAGGAAATACAAAAGATATGATTTTTTCATTTGATGAAGTTATTTCGTATGTTTCACACTTTATGACATTAAAGATTGGTGACTTAATTTTTACAGGAACACCCGAAGGAGTAGACCCTGTTAAAATAGGAGACCATTTGCAGGCTTTTCTTGAAGATGATATATTGATGGATTTTTATATAAAATAAAAAAGGCAGAAAGGATAGTTTTTTCTGCCTTTTTTACTAATTTTTTCTTTTTTAATTTTTTAAATTTTCTTCTAAAAGTTCTAATGCAATGTTCAATATAGCTGGGTCATCAAATTTTACTAAACCTCCATCCGGACCTTGTTCAACATGCATGCCAACGCTAGCTCCATTATCGTAATCGTTACCGCCAAAATAATTTCTTACCGTTTCTTCATTAATATCTAGTTGGTTTGCAATTTTTTTTATACTACCGGGGGGGAGATTATCTTTAATCCTCCTTAATTCATTGAAAGTCAGAGTCATATTTTATATATGTTTGATTAATAATAATTGTCGTTTAAATATAATTATATTAAAACTGAATTAAAAATAAATTAGGAAATTGTTATATACTTTTAACTATTTTTAATAAATCACAAACTATATTTATACAAACTTTTATTTTTTATTTATTATCATTCAACATATTATGAATTTATTAATTTTAGCCAGTGCTCCGGTATTAATCATTGCTTTTTATATTTATATACGCGATAAATATGAAAAAGAACCATATGCATTTTTATTAAAAGCATTAATTGCCGGAATGATTATAGTATTGCCTGTTATTTATATTGAAAAATATTTATCAGGCTTTAAAGATAGTTTTTCAGGCTTATTTAAACCAGCTTACAATGCTTTTATTATTGCCGCTTTTACTGAAGAATTATTTAAATATCTTGCATTTATTATATTAATTTATAATAATAAAAATTTCAATGAGAAATTTGACGGGATTGTTTATGCAGTATTTATTTCATTAGGTTTTGCCATGGTTGAAAATATAATTTATGTTACAGGGTACGGTTTTCAAGCTGGATATATAAGGGCATTTACTGCAGTACCTGGTCATGCGCTATTTGGTGTTATAATGGGATATCATCTGGGATTAGGCAAATTTTATCCCGACGAACGAAAAAAACAATTTATACTGGCACTAATATTTCCAATATTATTACATGGAATATATGATTTTATTTTAATGTCGGGTAAATCTTGGTTATTAATATTTTTCATCCCTTTCTTAGTTTATTTGTGGTTAAACGGATTCAGAAAAATAAGAAATTTGTCGAACCGTTCAATATACCGGATTTCTCTCTGGAAGAAAAGAGCAATAAATAAATAAAGTAGAATTCTTATTATTATCCTTAAATTTTATAAATAAAAAACCTCATGAAATATCTTCCATGAGGTTTTTCTATTATAATTACAATTTTTCTATTCACATTTTAAAACTACCTCAATCTGGTACTTTGCCGATTCGACAAATACACCAAATAATGAATTTTTAAAAGCTTCACATGCTTCAGTTATTTCACCTTTGCTTTTATGCGCCAGTCCAATTTCGTAATAAATTCCGGCTTTCTTTTCATTATCACTTTCTTCGTATTCCAATGCTTTGTTAGCTGCTGAAATGGCTTCATCATAATTAGATAACTGGTTATGGCAAGAAGCTATCAGGGCATATGCCTGGGCCGATTTTGTGTCGTATTCAATGGCTTTTTTTAATTTATTAATTGCCAGTTCATAATTCCCTTTTTCTTTTTCCTCGTTACCCTCAATAAGGCATATATTATGTGCAATTTTTTCAGCTTTTTCAAGTGTCTTCATGTCATTTGTCTGAACAGCTGTTTCGATGGCTTTTTCGCAAGCAGACAAAGCATTTGCATTATCTTCTTTTTTACTATAAGCTAAAGCCTGTCCATAATATGCCTTTGCATATGTTGGATCTAATTCAGTTGATTTTTTATAATTTTGAAGGGCTCCGTCAAAATCTTTGTTTTTATATAAATCACTTCCGATAACATAGTAAAGTTTAGGTATGTAATCGTTGGCTTTCCTTTTTATATCATCATCACCATATTTTTCGGCAATTTCGGATGTTTTTTTGAAAGCTTCAATCGACTCTTTAATTTTTTTATCCTGGTAATATTGATAGGCAATTTTATAATGACAGGTTGGTAATTGACTTTCAATTTCAATTATTAACTCTGTAGCCTCTTCTCCAAGTTCATTACAAAGTTTAAGGCTTTCTTCAAATAATTCAAGCGCTGTTTCTGGTTCATCGTTAATTAATTGAAGACCATCAAGGTACTTTTGTTTGGCATCGTTTAATGTTTGTGAGTATCCTGTAATAACTAAAACAGAAAATAACAAAAGCAAGAATTTTTTAATATAATCATTCATATTCTTCAAATCCATAGCAATTAATTTTTTGATTAATACTTAGTTTATTTTTTCAAAACTTTAAATATATAAAAAACTGTTAAAATTCAAATAATTTTTAAAAAAGTACAAAAATAGAACCAAAATTCCAGTTTTTTGTTTATTTACCCGAAATAATTCTCCCTTTCCACTCAATTTTTCCTTTTTTGCCCATTATCATTGATTTATAAGCTATAATAATTAAAATGAACATTTGAACAGGATGGAAAACTGTATTAAAGAGTATGTTTTGTTTTGATATGATTGAAATAAATACCCTGATTAATAAAATTGAAATTATTGCAATAATTATTTTAATCCAGTTAACATAAATGCAGAATAATATGAATCCAAAATAAATTAAGATGAGGAAAACAGAAAAAATAAACAGATTATTGTTAAAACCAGCAAATAAGTTTTTCGAAAATCCATTTATTCCTTCTTTTAAATTTTTATACATCCTGCATTTTACCAGTTTATTTCCTAATAAAACTTCGCCCTTTATGCCATTCTTTTTAATAAGCTTCATTATTTCAATGTCTTCTGTAACTTTATCCTTAACCTTTTCATGCCAATTTAAATAGTTAATTTTATTAAATAACATAAATTGCCCGTTAGCTGCACTAAGTGATTTTTTTTTAAAATAATATACAAATCTTAATGGTAATAATGACAATAAAATATAATGCATCAAAGGAACTACCAGTTTTTCTCCAAACGAAAGCATTATCTGGTCGGGAAATAAAGTTAAAAGTGCCAAATTTTTCTTTTTGATTTCTGTTAAGGCAGAATTTATGGTATCGGGATGCAATGAAATATCTGCATCAATAAATAATAAATAATCCCCTTTTGCAACATTGGCTAATTGATGGCAAGCCCAGTTCTTGCCAAGCCAAAGAACAGGAAGGTCTTTACCGTTTATTAGATTAATACGTTTATTTTTATTAATAAATTCTTTAGTTACTTTTTCCGTATTATCTGTCGAATGGTCGTTTAAAACAATTATTTCATAATTCGAGTAATTTATTTTTTCCAAATCGGTTAATAAATTTATTATATTAACTTCTTCATTACGGGCAGGTATAAGTATTGATATAAAATCTGAATGTTCATGGTTTGATTGTTTTAACAATGGTTTGGAAACGACATTATAGAATGATACTAATAATCTTAATAAAAGAAATACAATAATAACATTAATAATAATTGTCATATTAAATTCAGGGTTTTTATGGTTTTTATTTGTTTTTCAATAGATTGATTGTAATGTTCCCTGTATTTTTCCTGAAAATCAGAAAAATTGAAATCTTTTTCTGAGATATATTCTTTAAAATATATGTATACACTGGGTTTTCGGTTTGTCGCATAATCTGTTAATGAAACACCCAGCCAAATTTGTGGCAATTCTTTAAGCTTGTCAAAAATTTTAAATATTCCTTTTTCAAATTCTATATTTACATTATAAGATGATTCGATTATACCCTGGGGATAAATAATAACAAGATTCTCTGGTTTGCTTAATAATTCAGTTATATATTCAAAAGTTTCGAATATTTTACGTTTTTTTCTTTTAATGGAAAAAGCCCCTATTTTACTAAGAAATTTCCTTTTTTCAAGCTCTTCTTCAAGCATTAAAACATGAATTTTTTTCTGAATGTATTTTTTGTTTACATACCACATAAAAAATCCGTCCCACCAGCTAATATGATTGGCTAATATTAAAAGAGGCTTATTTTCATTAATTACAAGCTGATTAAAATAGATTTGCTCAAAATCGGATTTTATTATTTTTTTCAAATACCAGTCGAAGAATTTTACATATAATATATTGTGTGTAGCTTTAATCATTTTCTATTAGTTCTGCAGTTATTTTACCTGATAATAGACATAGAGGTATACCACCTCCAGGGTGAACAGTACCTCCGCAGAAATATAAATTTTTAATTTTTCTTGAAAAATTTGGATGACGTAAAAACGCTGAGAACGGATTGTTTGAGTTTGCCCCGTATAAAGCGCCTTTATATGAGGAAGTAAAATGTTCAATTGATCTGGGATCATCAATTTTTTCAAATTCAATATGCGAATCAATATTCACATTCAATAACCTGTTTATTTTATTTTTAATATTTACTTTTGATTGATTGATAATTCTATCCCAGTCTTGTCCTTCATTACACGGAACATTTATCGACACAAACCAGTTTTCACAATTTTCAGGCGCGTCTTGTAAAAAAAGTTTAGAAGTAATATAGATATAAATTGTAGGATCGTGGTACACTTCTTTTTTATCAAAAATGTAAGCAAATTCAGTTTTATAATCATTGCTAAAAAGAATATTATGTAAGTCGAGTTCTGGAAATTTTTTATTCACTGCCCAGTAAAAGATTAATGAAGAGCTTGATCTGGGTTGGTTTAAAAATATATTAGGTGATTTAATATCCGGTAATAATTCATTATAGGTTGTATTTACATCTGCATTGCTTATAGTTATATCTGAGATGTATTTTTTCGAGCTAACTTTTATACCTATTGCTTTATGATTTTCGATTATAATTTCTGACACTGTTGTGTTAAAATAAAAATTAACTCCAATTTCAACTGCCAACTTATATAAAGCTTTTGCTAAATTGTACATGCCACCTTCAACAATGTAAGCACCTAAATTATTTTCGAGATGCGAAATGATGGTGAAAATACCAGG
>JAFGQQ010000280.1 GCA_016935595.1 Bacteroidales bacterium | reverse complement strand
TGTATTATTAAAGATTCGAAAGGTTTAATGTATTTTGCAAATAATGGTGGCATACTCGAATTTGACGGAACACGATGGAATAAATACACCGTACCTAACAATTCAATAATCCGTTCATTAGCAATTGATAGTGCAAATAAAATATATGCAGGTGCTTATGATGAACTTGGGTATTTATATACAGAAGCTAACAATAAATTAACCTACCGTTCACTAGTAAATAAAATAAACAAAAACGACCGGGGTTTTGGTGAGTTATGGAAAATATATCCAACTAATGATGGAATTTACTTTCAATCGTTTACTTATATTTTTAAATACACTGGCGATACTATTTATACTGTATATAAAAACGGCAACTTTCATTTTTCCTTTTTAGTAGATAACGAGTTATATATCCGCGATAATGATGCCGGACTTAAAAGGCTCACATCTTCCGGTTTGCAATTAATCCCTGGTGGAGAGATTTTTAAGGATATGGAAATTTGGACAATTTTTCCTTTCGACGATACACGCTTATTAATTGGGACGGCCAATCATGGTTTATTTTTATATAATGGAATAGAATTTATTCCCTGGAACGTAAAAAGTAATGACTTTTTCAAACAAAACCAGATTTTTTCAGGTAATAAAATAGATAATAACAGGTTCGTTTTTGGTACAATACAAAACGGAATTGTAATTATTAACAAACAGGGAGAAATAATTCAACATATAAACCGTGAAAAAGGAATACAAAACAACACCATTTTAAGCTTATTTGTTGACAATGAAAAAAACCTATGGCTCGGCCTTGATAATGGAATTGATTTTATTAAAATAAATTCGCCTATTTCATATTTAAACCCCCGAAAAGGTATTGGCGCAGGTTATGCGGCTATTATTTATAATAAAAACCTTTATCTCGGAACAAACCAGGGATTATTTGTAACATCCTGGGACAAGCAAGACAAAAGTTTTCAATATTCAAATATTAAACTTGTTGAAAACACAAAAGGCCAGGTTTGGAATTTAACCGAAATAGACGGGACACTTTTTTGCGGGCATAATAAAGGGGCTTTAATTGTAACAGATAGTTATACTCAACAAATATCGGATATTCAAGGAGGATGGGTTTTCTTAAAAACTCCCGAGAACCCAAATTTATTAATTGAAGGAACATATACAGGATTATCTTTATTGGAAAAAAAAGGAAACTCATGGAAATTTAAAAATATAATTAAAGGGTTCTATGAATCGAGCAGAGAGGCTGAATTTGATAAAAACGGATATTTATGGGTTGGGCATGGATATAAAGGAATATACAGGTTAAAATTTAATGAAAAACTTGACAGTGTAACGAATATTAACAGATATTCGACAAGGGAAGGGTTGCCTTCTAAATATAATAATTCGGTTTTAAGGTTTAAAGATGAAATTGTTTTCAGCACCGAAAAAGGATTTTATGAATACGATGAAAACACTGAAACAATTATAAAACATAAAAAACTGGATGAATTATTTAACCCCGGAAAAGTATCAAAACTTATTGAAGACCAAAACGGAAATATATGGTTTTTTCAAAACAACGAAATCGGAATTTTAAGGCTTAATTACGATGGCACCTATACTTCTGAGATATTGCCCTTTAATGAAATATATGGATCTTTTATTCAAAGCTTCGAAAGCATATTGCCTATCGATAAAGACAATATAATTATTGGTAGCGAAGACGGATTTATTCATTTCTCGCCGTCTGCCATAAAATACCAGGATAAAAAAATGCATGTGCTGATTCGAAAGGTAACCCTTACAAAAAATGATTCTGTTCTATTTGGAGGTGTAAATAATAATCAATTATCAAAACAAATAAATATATTGAAATATAAAGAAAATGCCCTGAAATTAATATACAGCGCACCCGATTATACAAATATTAAAGGCATGACATATAGCCATTTTCTTGAAGGGTTTGATGAAAAATGGTCGGATTGGAGAAAAGAATCGGAAAAAGAGTATTCAAACCTACATGAAGGAACATATTCATTCAGGGTTAAAGCAAAAGATGCCCAGGGTTATATAACCCCTGTATCAATTTATAATTTCATTATTCAACCTCCCTGGTACAGGACTATTGGCGCATATGTATTTTATAGCATCTTTATTTTTTCTTTGCTATATCTTGGATTAAAATTAATCTTCAGAAAATTTGAAAAAGAAAAAGAACTATTAAAAGAAAAACAAAAAAAAGAACTCAAAGCCAAAGAACTATTACATGCCCAGGAAGTAGATAAAGCAGAGCAACAAATTATTAAATTACAGAATGAAAAGCTTGAAATTGATTTAAAACGCCAAAAAGCTGAATTAGAAAATAAAACAAAAGAATTGGCTTCAATTGCAATGCAAATAACATATAAAAATGAAATTCTTGAACAGGTTAAATCCAGATTATCTAAAGTAACACATAATATGATTCATGAAGAATCGAAAAAGCAGGTGCTAGCTTTAATAAAAACAATCGAAAATGAAATGATTCATGAAGAAGATTGGGAAAAATTTGAGTACCACTTTGACCAGGTACATGAAGATTTTTTAAAAAAGATGCGAACAGAATTCCCCGAGTTAACGCCAAAAGATTTAAAACTTTGCGCATA
>JAFGQQ010000279.1 GCA_016935595.1 Bacteroidales bacterium | reverse complement strand
TATAATGATTATTCTATTGAACCTTTAATGCAAACAATTGATATTTTAAATGAGGAATTTGATAACAAAATTTTTATAAAAGCTGTACTTGATAATAAAATTATTGGTTCTGCAAGGGCTAATTGGTATCAAAAATCATGCTGGATTAATAAAGTGGTCGTGCATCCCGCTTATCAAAACCAGGGGATAGGGAAAAGACTGATGCATGAAATCGAAAATTGTTTTAATGAAGCAGATAAACACATTTTATACACAGGATATAAAAGCAAAAGAAACTTGCATCTTTATAAAAAACTTGGATATAAAAAAGTAAAATCGGGACAACATGCTAATAATGTTCATTTAATTCATCTGGAAAAAATAAATAAGTATGGCAATACTAAATAAGATTGTAGAGTATAAAAAGAATGAGGTTAATGACCGCAAATCAAAAATAAGCATTTCACAACTTGAAAATTATGAATTTTATAAACGAATCCCTTATTCTTTAAAAGAAAATATAATTGTCAAAAAACCTGGCATAATTGCTGAATTTAAAAGAAAATCCCCTTCAAAAGGAATTATAAATGATAAAGTAAAAGTTGAGGAAGTCACATCTGAATATGTTGCAGCTGGTGTTGCTGGCATCTCAGTTTTAACTGACAGTGAATTCTTTGGAGGAAAAAATGAGGATTTAATTTTGGCCAGGAAAACAAACCAGATTCCTATTCTAAGAAAAGATTTTATCATTGATGAATATCAAATAATCGAAGCCAAAGCCATAGGGGCTGACGTGATTTTATTGATTGCTTCAATATTAGAAAAAAAGAGGATTGAAGAACTTGCCTTCTTCGCGAAAAATCTGGGACTTGAAGTGCTTTTCGAAATTCATAGCAAAAAAGAAATTGAGAAGATAAATAAGTATGTTGATATTGTAGGTGTGAACAATCGTAACCTCGATACTTTTGAAGTTAATGTCAATACTTCCATTGAATTGTTTGACGTCATCCCTAATAAATTTGTAAAAATATCTGAAAGTGGGATTAGCAATATTCAAAACATAAAATTATTAATGGATCGAGGTTTTCAGGGTTTTTTAATTGGTGAAAATTTTATGAAAACCATTAACCCCGGCAAAGCATGCGAGGAATATATTAAAAAAATAAACTTTTATTGAATTTCCGAATTCCCCTCTTGAAAGGGGGCAGGGGTGTGTCATGAAAAGAAAAATTATACCATATAATCCAAAATTGAAAAATTTGGCAAGAAAACTAAGAAATAATTCTACCAAGTCCGAGATAATTTTATGGAAGCATTTGAAGGGAAAACAAATGCACGGATATGATTTTCACAGGCAAAAACCCATTGATAATTATATTGCCGATTTTTTTTGTCATGAATTAATGCTCGTAATTGAACTGGACGGTTATACACATCAATTTGATGAGGTTATAAAAAAAGATAAAATAAAATCATCCCGTTTAAAAGAGCTTGGAATTAAAGTACTGCGATTTCCTGATGGAGAAGTTTATAATAATATTGATAACGTTTTAAAAACAATTGAGAAGTATATAATGAAATTAGAAAAACACACCCCTAACCCCTCTCAAGAGGGGGAAAAAACAAAGTCAAAAAACTTAAAAATAAAAGTCTGCGGAATGCGCGATAAAGAGAACATCAAACAGTTATGTGAATTGCAGCCTGATTACATTGGGTTCATTTTTTATCCAAAATCAAAACGGTATGCAGGTGAAAAAATAAATCCGGGGATATTAAAAGCTATTCCCGGAAACATTATTAAAACCGGTGTATTTGTTAACGAAAAGTTTGAAAAAATACAAGAATGCGCTATTATGAACTTATTAGGCGCTGTGCAACTACATGGCGAAGAAACCCCGGAATTATGCAATCAGCTAAAAGAAGCAGGGCTTATTGTTCTAAAAGCTTTCAGAATTAGCTCTTCCTTCGACTTCAAACAACTAGAGCCTTATAAAAAAAGCATCAATTACTTTTTATTCGATACATATACCGAACAATACGGTGGTTCCGGACAAAAATTTAACTGGGATATTTTACGGAATTACGATAATGAAATTCCTGTATTTTTAAGTGGAGGAATTTCACCTGATGATGCAAAAAAAATTCAATCTATGAACTGGTTAAATATCTATGCCCTTGACATCAACAGTAAATTCGAGATTGAACCGGCTTTAAAAGATATTGAAAAATTAAAAACATTTATAAAAACAATACGATATGAATAAATCAAAATTCCAGGTAAACAAAGATGGTTATTATGGCAGCTACGGAGGGGCATTTATTGCCGAAATGCTTTATCCAAACATAGAAGAATTAAAAAACCGCTATCTTGAGATTCTTTCAGACGAAAAATTTCAAAATGATTTTAAAAAGCTGCTTAAAGATTACGTTGGACGCCCATCGCCATTGTACTTCTCTTCTCGCCTTTCGGAAAAATATAAGGCTAAAATCTACCTAAAAAGAGAAGACCTGAACCATACCGGGGCCCATAAAATTAATAATACT
>JAFGQQ010000029.1 GCA_016935595.1 Bacteroidales bacterium | reverse complement strand
TTTTTATTATGAAACGTCCATTCAATTTTTATTCAAAAATTGCACAAAGAAAAATGAACCGAGCTTGCGAGCTCAGCGAAGCCAATAAAAACTGAATGGTAAGTTCTCCCGCAATTGCGGGACAAACTATACGACAATTAAAACTTAATTTTATACATATGAAAAATAAAAAGAATATCCATCTTTTAAACAGGAAAACTACCGATCCCGGTAGTTTTGTCTTTACCGGTAAAAAATATGTAGAAAACATTGATATGCATTTGTTTAAATATAATGAAAATGAGTGCATTGAAATAAAAAACATTTCGACGATAAATGTTGAAAATTTTAATAATAATGAATTCCGTTACTGGTTAAATGTTTATGGTCTATATGATACAACAGCTATTGCCTCTATATGCGAAAAACAAAATATCCATAATTTAGTAATCCAGGATATTCTTGATATAAACCAAAGACCAAAATTTCAGGAATTCGAAAATTTTAGTTTTTTTACTATCAAATCAACTGTCCCTTTAAATACAGAAATAATAACCGAGCAAATTAGTTTTGTTTTTACTAGAAATTTTATAATATCCTTCCAGGAAAGGAAAGCAAATTATTTTGAACATATAAGGTATAGGTTAAGGGAAAATAAAGGTATTCTCAGGGAAAGGGGTACTGATTACCTTTTATATACAATGTTGGAATCGATTCTTGATAATTATTTTCAAACATTACAACATCTTGATGATGAAGCTGAAGAATTGGATTTGATAAATACAAAGGGAGAACCTTCGCCAAATGTTTTAGAAATGATTGAAAAAAATAAAAAATATGTTCACAATATTAAAAAAGCGATTTTGCCTATTAAAGAATTTTCAATAATTGTTGAAAGAGAGCAAAACCGTTATATTGAAAAACGCCATTTAAAATATTTTTTTGAAATAAAGGATTTATGCCTCACTCTTTTAGATACCTGTGAAAGCATTTCATCATCACTTGAAGGTAATACAAATTTGTTTTTTTCATTACAAAGCCATCAAATGAACAAAGTGATGAAAACACTGACCATTGTTGCTACTATTTTTATTCCTCTAACTTTTATTGTTGGAATATATGGTATGAACTTTATTAATATGCCTGAACTACAATGGAAATATGGATATCTTTCAGTTGGTATTTTAATGATGGTTATTTTTTGCGGGATGTTAATATATTTTAAGAGAAAAAGATGGATATAATAATTAAATAATATGATATATAGTATATTGTTTTTGACATTAGGTTTTGCTTTATTAATAAAAAGTGCCGATTGGCTGGTGGAAGGCGCTTCGGCTCTTGCAAGAAAAAAGAATATTTCAGATCTTGCCATAGGTTTAACAATTGTTGCATTTGGAACATCAGCCCCCGAACTGGTTGTAAATGTCTTTGCATCCTATCAAAACCACCATGATATTGTTTTTGGAAATATTATTGGAAGTAACAATTTTAACCTATTTGTGATTTTAGGTATGGCCGGAATAATTAGTCCACTGATTGTACAGATAAGTACAGTATGGAAGGAAATTCCTTTATCGTTTTTGGCTATTTTAATTTTATTCTTTCTTGTAAACGATTTTTTTATATCAAACACCAATACTCTTTCGAGAATTGACGGTTTATTACTGGTTGTTTTATTTTTTTTGTTTCTCTATTATGTTTTCCGTCAACTTAAAGCAAATAAAATTGAACAATCAAACACATATAAACATTTCTCAAATTTAAAAATTTGGCTTTTTATCATTATTGGTTTGACCGGTTTAATTATTGGGGGAAGGATAATTGTAAACAATGCTGTACAAATTGCCCATTTTTTGGGCGTTAGCGAAAAAATTATTGGTTTAACTATTGTTGCTGCAGGCACATCCCTGCCTGAATTAGCTACCTCAGTTGTTGCTGCTATAAAAAAGAATAACGATATAGCGGTTGGCAATATAATTGGTTCAAATATCTTTAATATATTTTTAATTTTAGGAATTAGTTCATTAATTAAACCTGTTAAATATAATCCTGTTTTCAATTCCGATTTATACCTTCTTTTAATTGGCACATTAATACTTTTTCTAACTATGTTTACCGGGAAAAAGAAAAAGTTAGACAGATGGGAAGCTGCAATTTTATTGGTAATATATGTTGTCTATACAATTTTTTTAATACAACTGGAAATGTAGGATTATTTTTTATTACTATTCTGTTAAGTAAAATATGTTTAATAAAAAATAAATATTGGTCAATCCTCTGATAATATCCTTTTTGATGAATTGCTTTTTTCGGATGAATTTTTTTTAGTTTTTTATTTGAAAAATTAAAAATTATTATCACATTTGTGATATTAAAATAATATCAAAATATAATCAAAATGAAATTAAATATTATGAAAACAAATGAAGAAATATTTTCCGGGATAAAACTCTCCGGAATATTAATGTTAGTCCTGAATTTCCTTTTTATGGCAGGAATTGTGGCTTTTTTTATCATTTCTGTATCATCACCTTTTATAACTCCATTTTATAAAGCAGTGATTATAATATTCTTAAGCATTCTTTTTATAATAAACTGCATTTTTTGGGGTGGTTTTATGTTACTGGAACCAAATGAGGCAATGGTAATGATATTTTTTGGGAAATATGAAGGTACTATTAAAGAAAACGGCTTTTGGTGGGCAAATCCGTTTTATGTTCGTAAAAAACTTACATTAAGGGCAAGAAACCTCGATGCTGAACCAATTAAGGTGAACGATAAAACCGGTAATCCTATAATGATAGGCGTTGTAGTAGTATGGCGTATTGCCGATACTTATAAAGCTTCTTTTAATATTGATAATGCAACTATGATATCGAATCACACTAATCCTTCTGCATCGAGCGCTGTAAGATTAAATCAAAAAATGATGGCCTATCAAAATTTTGTTAAAATTCAGGCCGATTCAGCTTTAAGGAATGTAGCCGGTATGTATGCATATGATCACAGTGGGACTGATAATGTGAGCGATTTAACTCTCAGGTCTGGAGGAGAAGAAGTAAACGGCATTCTCGAAACCCAGATGAACGAACGACTTGTTATTGCCGGGATTGAAGTAATTGAAGCAAGAATCAATTATCTCGCTTATGCCCCGGAAATTGCTGCAGTTATGCTACGCCGTCAGCAAGCCGACGCTATTATTGCTGCACGGGAAAAAATTGTAGACGGTGCCGTAGGAATGGTAAAATTAGCACTTGATAAACTATCAGCTGAACAAATTATTGAACTTGATGATGATAAAAAAGCTGCAATGGTTAGTAACCTTATGGTTGTGCTGTGCAGTGAGGAATCGACTCAGCCGGTTGTAAATGCAGGTACTCTTCATAATTAATATGACAGAAAAAGAATCAAAAACTAAAAATTTTGTTTTAAGGCTTGATAGTTCAATGATGGGGGCCATTGAAAAATGGGCTGCTGATGAATTCAGGAGCGTAAACGGGCAAATTACTTATTTGCTCGACCAGGCTTTGAAAAAGAACGGACGTAAACCAAAATTAAAATAAATACATTCCTGCTTAAAAGCTTTACAAAAAATTTATAAGATGATAATAATCTCAAAAAATGAATAACGACAACTTTGCAATTAAAACATATAACCTGACAAGAAATTTTGGAAAACGGGTTGCTGTAAATAATCTGAATATGGAAATAAAGCAGGGGGAAATTTTTTCTTTACTTGGAACAAACGGGGCAGGAAAAACAACCACAATAAAAATATTGAGTTGTCTTCTGCAACCCACATCTGGAGAAGCTTTTATAATGAATACAAATATTAAGGATAAGCCGTTGAAAATTAAAAGCATTATCGGGGTTTCTCCACAGGAAACAGCCATCGCAGGCCATTTAAGTTCGAAAGAAAATTTGCTTTTAATGGGTGGTGTATATGGATTAAAAAACCGGGTATCCGGAATAAAAGCTAAAAATTTGATGGATTTGCTTGAAGTTGAGGACAGAAAGGACCAGGCCAGAAAATTATCAGGTGGTTTGCAACGCAGGTTAAGTATTGCCATGGCTTTAATGTCTGACCCTCAAATATTATTTCTCGATGAACCAACCTTAGGGCTTGACCCACATGCCAGAAGATCGGTTTGGAACTAT
>JAFGQQ010000278.1 GCA_016935595.1 Bacteroidales bacterium | reverse complement strand
CTGTTGCACAACAACTTTATACCTGCCTGGTAAATTATATGAACTCTGATAAATTTAATCCAAAATATTCGGTTGATTTCGAACTTATAAAAGAGCTATTTATAATTAAAGACAGACCAGACTGGAGTTCCTATACAAATGATAATCCTGATGAATTAAAACCAAAATAATAAATAATGAATAAAAAATATAATATATCATTTCTCCTCAGTATCTCGATTGTTTCAGCCATGGGAGGATACCTTTTTGGTTTCGACTTTGCAGTTATTACAGGGGGATTACCTTTTTTAGTCGATAAATTTGGCCTTGACCCTAATAGTGAAGGAGCAACAACAGCCTCATTGGCTATTGGCTGTATAATAGGTTGTATAATTGCCGGAGGTTTGTCTGACAAGTATGGAAGGAAACCAAGTTTATTAACTGCAGCAGCCATTTTCGCAATTTCTTCAATTTTTATAGGTATAGCCCCAAACTTACCGGCCTTTATTGCAGGAAGGTTTTTTGCCGGTATTGGTGTAGGAATGGCTTCTATGCTATCACCAATATATATTGCCGAAGTATCTCCGGCAAGTTTAAGAGGAAGAATGGTTTCTATAAATCAGCTCACAATAGTCTTGGGAATTGTCATTACTCATCTTGTTAATTATAGCTTAAAAAACTCAGGACCAGATGCCTGGCGGTGGATGTTTGGCTCTGGAGTTATTCCTTCTTCATTATTTCTGCTTGGAGTCTTATTCATCCCTGAAAGCCCAAGGTGGTTAGTTAAAGAAGGGAAAATGGAGATTTCACTAAGTATATTAAAAAAAATCGGAGGAAACAATTTTGCAACTTCAACTTTATCTGATATAAAAGCATCAACACAAACTGAGCAAAAGGTAAAATACAGGGAATTGCTAACTAAAGCCTTATGGCCGATTGTTTTAATTGGAATAGGTTTAGCTATATTTCAGCAATGGTGTGGAATAAATGTCGTGTTCAATTTTACTGCAAAAATATTTGAAAGTATTGGAGCCGATAGAAGTGAACAACTTCTGCAAGCAGTTTATATAGGAATTGTCAATCTCATTTTTACTATTATAGCTATTTCTTTAGTAGACAAACTGGGAAGAAAGCCATTAATGCTATTCGGTGCCGGTGGCCTGGCAATTTTATATTTAATAATCGTATATATTCTTAAAGTTAATGCTGGCAAGGTTTTATCACCATTTATATTGGCAGCAATTGGTACTTATGCTTTATCACTTGCACCTGTTACCTGGGTATTAATTTCTGAAATATTTCCTAATAGAATTCGAGGCAGGGCAACTTCAGTAGCTGTAATTGCTTTATGGGGAGCATATGCAGTTCTTGTTTGGACATTTCCTGTTATTTCAGAAAAATTAGGAGGAAATACGGCATTTATTATTTATTCTATGATTTGTATATTGGGCTTTATATTCATTTTCTTTAAAGTAAAAGAGACCAAAGGCAAAACCCTCGAGGAAATAGAGAAAGAATATAAAATTCAATAATTTTTCTAGAAATGTTTAGTTATTCCTCTTACATCATTCAATGCGTTAAACATAGCTATTATATTTTCAACAGGCACATTACTTTGAACATTATGTACCGGATTAAAAATATAACCCCCTCCATCATTAAATATTTCAACATTTCTTATTACTTCCTTATAAACATCTTCGGGAGTGCCAAATGGCAGTGTATGCTGGGTATTAATTCCCCCTCCCCAAAACACTATGTCTTTTCCAAATTCGTTTTTTAATTTTTTAGGATCCATGCCTGTTGCTGATATCTGAACAGGATTTAACACATCAAAACCTGCATCAATTAAATCGGGAATTAATTCGTAAATTGCGCCACAGCTATGAATGAATGTTTTCCAGTTTGTTAACTGATGTATTTTGTCGTTTAAGGCTTTCTGGTAAGGTTTAAAAAGGTTACGGTAACTTTCAATCGAACTAAAGAGACCATTTTGTGTGCCAAAATCAGTGCCACTGAGAAATACTATCTGCGCATGGTTACCAATAGCTTTTGCCAATAACTCAATATTTTTAAGTGCAATTTCACATTGTCGCTCAAATATTTTATGAATATAATCCGTCCTCATCAGTAATGACATGTACCATTCCTCAACATCACGAATACCTTTAGGATTTTTCATCCAGGTGGCAGGTACAAGGGCAATGTCGCCAAAAGCCATTCCCGGAAGAGTTACGTAAATACCCAGATCAGTTTCATTATAAAATTTCCGGGTGGTTTCAGCATAATATTTTAAATCTTCTTCTGATAAAATTCCAAATTCCTCACAATTATCTTCCGGATTTAAATTATTTTCATCCATTGGATGTTGTCTGGAAACAGCATCAAAAAAATATCCGTTTCCCGGCATTTTTGCACAAGCATTTATTGTAATATCTCCTTCAGGATACATATAATATGCTCCTGAGTTGTCTCTTGTGTAATTAAAACTTCCGGGGACGAGCACTTCTGTATGATTAAATTTAAAAGATTTCCAGTTTTCATTATTAAAACCAAACATTGTACCAGGGGTTGGGACTCCAATTACATCCAATTCAAGTAATTTAATCATTTCCATATCAACCTCGCCCAGCATTTGATATGGTTCAATGACTTTTACCCTGAAGTGCGAATTATTAAATAACTTT
>JAFGQQ010000277.1 GCA_016935595.1 Bacteroidales bacterium | reverse complement strand
ATCCGAATGATAAAGAAGCCAATATTACTTTTGTTGATGAAGTAGGAGATTCATGGGAAGAATATTTAGTTTTTCATCATAAATTCGAAACCTGGCTTAAAGTAAAAGGATATAATGTTGAAGAAGTTAAGAATTATGATGATAAATCTCTTGACGAACTGATAAAAAAATCGCCCTATTATAAAGCTACTTCAAACGATGTTGATTGGGTTGCAAAAGTGAAAATGCAAGGGGCTGTTCAAAAATGGGTCGATCATTCTATAAGCGTTACTATAAACCTTCCAAATAATGTAAACGAAGAATTGGTTGGCAACCTTTACAAAACAGCTTGGGAAAGCGGATGTAAAGGGGTAACAGTTTACCGCGATGGCTCGCGTTCAGGAGTATTAGTGTCAAATTCAGAAAATAAAGAAAAAGAAAACGGGCTTGTCGGGGAAAATCCTTTAAAAAGGCCGCAAATATTAGATGCTGATATTATTAGGTTTAACAATGAAGATGAAAAGTGGATTGCGTTTGTTGGCATAAAAGATGATAAACCTTATGAAATATTTACCGGGTTAGCCGATGATGAATTTATGCCTATTCCCAAATCGATTAAAAAAGGGAAAATCATTAAAAATAAAGATATAGAAACAGGTAAATCAGAATATCATTTTGAATATACCGATAAATTTGGCTATAGAAATGTTATTGGCGGGTTACATCATATGTTTAATAAGGAATTCTGGAATTATGCAAAATTAATTTCAGGTGTTCTTAGAAACGGGATGCCTATCCCGGATGTGGTTAACCTGGTTAGTTCTTTAAGGCTTGATAATGACACAATTAATACCTGGAAAATTGGTGTAGCAAGGGCTTTGAAGCAATATATACCAAATGGTACAAAAGCAAAAAAAGGTAAAAAATGTGAAGCATGTGGCTCTGAAACCTTAATTTACCAGGAAGGATGCCTGATTTGTACAACATGCGGGCATTCAAAATGCGGATAAAATATTACTTTGGCGTTTTCCGGGATTAGTGGTTGAATTTCGGAATTGTTTTGTTTTCATAGGGATATTCAGTAATATCATAAACATTTGATTATCAACATATTATTGTTGATAACTTTTAGATAAAAAACCCCGAAAAAAGCAAAAAAGGCTTAAATTCGGGGTAATTTATTTAAAAAAGCTATGAGAAAAGTACAAAGAATTTATGAAACAACCCAAGAAATTAACTTTATTTCTCCACAAAAAGAGTTTTCCCTTTATTGGAGGTCATTTCAGAAATCAGAATTAGGCCAGGTATACCGTTCCATTCCTTGGCACGATTTAGCTAAGGATTTAAAAATCAGGGAAAATAAAAAGGGGCCTTGCCGTATTTTCAGTCCACAGGGGATGCTTGCCCTGATGTTTTTAAAACACTATGTTGATTGCTCGGACAAAAAACTAATCGACAGTTTAAATGGAAACCTTGACCAACAAATGTTTTGTGGGGTATTTCTTGGTCCTAACCGGATTAATAATTATAAAATAGTCAGCGAGATACGCTGTTTTATATCTAAGAAATTAGATGTTAAGGCAATACAAAAAACACTGGCAAAATACTGGAAACCTTATATGAAAGAAACCCAAATAATGTTGGAAGATGCAACGTGTTATGAGACATCCATGCGCTATCCAACGAATGTTAAATTATTATGGGAATGCACCGATTATGCTTACAACCAGCTCAAGGTTATTTGTAAATATTTAAAAATCAGGCTGCCACGAAGTAAATTTGAGGAGCAACGGGAGAAGTATAATCATTATAGCCACAAGCGCAAAAAGACCCAAAAAGAGACGAACAAAAGGATAAAGAGTCTACTATATCTATTGGGCAAGTTGCTGAAGCAATTGAAAGAAATAGAAGACCATTACCAGGGACGGTTTTCCTTACCTGAAAAATTCTATAAAAGAATAAAAACTATCCAAAAAGTTCTTAAACAACAACAAGAGATTTTTGAAACAGGGAAAAGTGTTTCAGATAGGATTGTAAGTATATCAAAGTCATATATAAGGCCGATTGTAAGGGGTAAAGAAGTCAAACCGGTTGAATTTGGTGCCAAAGTAAATATGATACAGTTTGATGGGATTAACTTTATTGAACACCTGAGTTTTAAAGCTTTTAATGAAGGGATAAGATTAAAACAATCGGTTGGTTATGGAAGGGATTTAGTTGGAAAGATTACTCATATAGCAGCTGATGATATATATGCAAACAATGCTAATCGTAAATATTGTACCTCGAAAAAAATAGTAAATAACTTCAAACGTAAGGGCAGGGCTGGTAAATATGAAGAACACAGAAAAATAATGAGCCGTGAACTCCGAAAAGAAAGGTCAACACGGATGGAAGGAAGTTTTGGTACAGAAAAAGAATACTACGGGCTTAAGAAGATAAAAGCAAGAACAGAACTTAATGAAATATTGTTGATTTTCTTTGGCGTACATACTGCTAATGCTGTAAGAATTGCAAAAAGGCTTGCGGTCTCAAGGGTTGAAAGCCAAAGCGCTTAACAAATAACGATCTGATTATTAGATTGTTTTAATGGAAAAGTTATGCCTAAAATTTTGATTTTTATCAAAAAACAAGTAAAAAATCATTCTCTGATTTATATAAAAGAAAAATAAGCATCATTTTGTGATAAAATATAATGCCCATTTTTAAAATATAGCCTTACTCCTGAATATCCCT
>JAFGQQ010000276.1 GCA_016935595.1 Bacteroidales bacterium | reverse complement strand
GCTAACATTTCTTGTATCCGATGGTCTTTATTTTGGAGAGGGGACAATGGATGCTATGCAAAAAGATCAAATGGCTGGCAATTTGATAAATGCAGCTACAGCACTGCTTTTGAAGATAGTTAATAAAACGACTGACAGCGAACAAGGCAATTAAGAGCGACTGGCTGGTTTTTCTTGCCAATCGAAATTCAACAGTATCAATGGCCTTCATCCTTTATCAACCATTGACACCATTAACCCGCCAGCGCCTTATCGCAATCGAAACGAAATAATAAGTAATGTATCAATTATGGTATTTGGTAAAAATGGCATCGTTGCAAAATTTACCAAATAGCAGTATCAAAAATAAATATCAGGAAGAGTTCATCTAAAATCGGCAATAATGCTAATATTGGCATTTTTGCCGAAATTGAAAATTGAAATCAAAATTACTTAATAATTAAAACTAGATATCAATAATTACGTAGTTGCAGAAATAGCAACCGAAATGGCTTTTAACAAAGCAATTAAGCGCGACTTGCTGGTTTTTCTTGCCGATTGGAATTCAGAAGTTTCAATGGTCTTCATACTTAATCGATCATCGGCACCATTAACCCGCAAGCCCCTTATTGCAGGGTTATACACAGAGAATAAATATGGCAGATTTGAAATCACTAAATGAATTATTATCGGCCGCAGCACACATTTTAGACTCTGCAGCAGGAGATATCAGAGATATTCCGCTAGATCCAACTCAACATAATATAGGTGTAATTGGAAAGGCTTTAACTTTAATATTTGAAATTCAGCAACAAATATACAAAATTGACCCAAAGATGGAACCAGAATATTTAAAACGGCATTCACCATATCCGAAAGAACTAAATATAAAATTTGGAGAAATCGTAATTAATGCTGCTGATCTATGTACTGCTGGAAAATATCAAGAGGCAATATCTCTATACAAAGAATTTATAAACGAAAAACCACCAGAATTTTTTATTAATATAGCCCAAAATTGTATTGTCAAAATAAAAAAGGATCATGGTGTATAACACTTAAATCAACGTGACAGGCTACTATCTAGCCAAATCAATTTTTTAAGGTTCACAGTATTAAGTCTTTTTAAATTTAATTTTTTGGCAGGCACCGCTCGTTATTTAGGCGTTATGCACTCACGTATGACCTGCCATATTAATTAATAGCGGAGTATTGAAATGTACAAATTTGATACAACAAGTGGCTTGACAATAAAACAAATAGATATGATCAAATTTGCCATTAAAAATAAAATTTTAATGCAATTACCTATTTTGCCGGAATTCGTTGAAACAAAATTATTTTTAGAAGGAAGGGATGCTTGGATCTTTAGCTGGAGATTGGAAAAAGAAGGCCCCATTTTATCAAAGGATACAATCACGCTTTATGTTGTAGCAAAGCTGAAGAAAGAATTTCATCAATACAATGAATGTAAACATTATAAATATTTATGTAAAATTAAATTAACGCAAGACATTTATCGGCCAAAATTAACAATTACAAAACGTGCATAACATCCGCATCTACAAGGACATGCTATTATATCGCCGAATCGGTCTTTAAAGGTTCGCGACATTTTATTCTACTAATATTTTTTAAGGGTATGCACCGCATGCCTGTAATGCAGCGCGTTAGAAAAATATAATTATGAATAATTACACTTTAACCAGTAATTTTTTCTCTATGGTACAAGGATAACAGCTCCTGTTATTTCCTTTTTATTCTTATTTTTTCAGGTTCTACTCGTGTTCTTTTTTTTCGATAGCATCGATGATAATAATTATAATGGTGTCATGTGGAGTCTTTTACTTTTTTCATTTTTGACATTTTTAGATTATCATATAATTTCAATAACATTTCGATCCAGGCATATATGCATGAATTCCGATGGGCTCTATTTCAATAATACAACTATCCCATGGCATGGTATTTCAAAAATTACTCTTCATCCCAAATATTTTACAGTGTCCTATTTTAAAAATGGGAAAATAAAAAAAGTTATTGGGCATTGGGCTCTGTTTGCAGGTCAGTCTAAAAATTTAATACACTATAAAGCTCATGAGCATAATATTTCACTAAAAAGAAAATTTATTTTCTAACAACTAAATCAACTCAGACCAGGCTACTCTCTTGCCAAATCGGGTTTAGCGTTTATCAGAAACATAGAGTTTGGCAATTTTCAATAATTTAAAACCGCCTGGCTGGTTATTTAACCGAAAAATAAATAATGATAACTTACACCTTGACCAGCAAATATTTTCTTTACTTAGCAAGGATAACAATCTTAGTTGTTGTCATTTTCTTCTTATTTTGCCAAGTTTTGATTGTGTTCTATATTTCTGACGCAATAAATGAAAAAAACTTCTCAGGTGTTATGGGGTGTGTTTTGTTTTTTATACTTCTTACATTCTTTAATTATTATCAAATTTTGAAAATGCTTCGCTCTAAACATATCACCATGGATACTGATGGCTTTAATTTCCGCAAAACAACCATACAGTGTAACCCGGAATTTTATTCAGAACCATTATCAGGGGAATAAATCCGGTCCATATGCAGGGATTAAGTATAAGCCCATGCTATAAT
>JAFGQQ010000275.1 GCA_016935595.1 Bacteroidales bacterium | reverse complement strand
TTATTTGTTATTATTTTTCAATTACTTTAATTTCTTCCTTTTCTGAATCAGCTTCACAAAAAGGGATTTCGTTAATCTCTTTTTCTGAATGCAATACTGTTTGCATATTTATTTCCGGATATGAAGGCCCTAAAAATTTGGGTTTTATTAATATACATAATGCCGGAATTAATATCAAAGCACAAGTAAGGCAAAGGAAAAGAGATATAATTATTAAAAACCCAAATGACCTTATTATTGGAAAAGCAGATAAAAAAAGAACCGAAAAACCTAACATTACAGAAAAAGCGTTTATTGTGATTCCCCTTCCCATTGTTTTTAATGCTATTTTAATTGCGGATGCATACGAATGCCCTGAGACAATTTCAGTTTTAAGTTTCCAGAACATTTGTATGGTAAAATCTACCCCAAGCCCTATTGATACTGATGAAAGCAAGGCAGTTACAATATTCAGTTCTATGCCCAGCCACCCCATAATGCCAAATGTAGATAATACAGCAAATGCAAGTGGTAAACTACCAAGCAATCCGGCTATAAGATTTTTAAAAATAAGCGACATTAAAATAAAAATAACCAAAAAAGCGAATATGAGTGAATTGTATTGCCCGGTAATAACCGATTGGCAAATTTCTTTTTCTACAAGGCTATAACCTCCAACTATTGATGCATGTGGGTCGTCTTTTAATAATTCATTTACCTTACTTTGAACAGCATTTACTTCTTTCATGTTCTTTGCCTGGTATTGAACTGTTAGTAAAACTTTTGTATAATCAAAATCGACCATTTGCTCAATATCTTTCGGGTCCCCGTTCATTGAATATAATTCAATATATTGAGCTACAGCCTCGCGTGAATCTGGTATTTTATTATACAATTCATCCCCGGGATCGTTTAAAACTGTACTGATTTTTTTAATCACAGTAGCAATGGAAGTAACGCTGCCCACCCCGGGAACTTGTTCAAGTTCCATTTCATAAAGGTCGAGGTTTTTCAGGATTGCCGGATTTTTAATATCACCTTCAAACATAACTGAAATGATTTTATTCCCTCCAAAGTCTTTATTTATAATATCTAATGATTGATTAAAAGAATGATTTTTTGGAAGAATGTTATTATGGTCAGAAGCCACCTTAAATTTGAAAAAACCCATTGCAGCTATAACTAAAAAAATAACAAATACATAAACAACCCTGTGTGGAAAATATGCAGTAAAATTTGAAAAAGAGTTTAATATTCTGTCAATTAATCCGTTACTTCTCCCTGTATAACTTTTCTGAACTTTCCCTTTTTTCAATAATAACATAACAGAAGGTATATATATAAGGCTTGCCAATAAAGCAAACCCAATAGCAATTGCCGAAATAACGCCCATTTGCCTGGCTGGTTTAAGAATATGCACAGCCAGTCCAAGAACACCTGCAATGGTTGTTAATCCACATAATAAGACAGGTTTTTTTAAATAATTAAAAGATTCTTTAACAATTTGAGGCATAGTAATTCCTGGTCGGGTTGCATTCAGTTCCTGGTATTTGGTAATAAAATATACCCCGTAATTATTAGCAATGGCAATCATCATTATTGGAATAAGTATTCCAATTATACTTAATTCCCATCCAAATAGCGGTATTAATGAAAAAGCAATAAGAATTGAAAATATCACTACTGAAAATGGAAGTAAAACCCCGCGTTTCTCTTTAAATGCTATCCACAAAAATAAAAACATTATAAATAAGCCAATTGGAAGAAGTAACATAATGTCCCTGCCAACTTTATGGTTTGCTTCATTTCTTAAGTAAGGCTGGCCGTTAATAGTTACTTTTTCCTCACCGGGAATACCGGAAAGTTTATTTTCAACTAGTTCCATTAATTTTTCATCTTTAACCGAATTAGCTGCAGTAAGCATCATTAAGGTGTATTTAAAATCAGATGATACAATTAATTTATAGGCCATATCATTGGTTTTAATGTCGTTACGAAGTATCTCCCTTTTTTTATCAGAATTTGGAATAACATCTACAACAGGCTCAACAAGCATAAATCCGTCTTCACCTTTTATGCTGTTCATATCAAAAAGGGATAATACTTTTTCGATTTCAGCCGATTTGTTAAACTCCCTGCTCAGTTTTTGTATTCTCTTTAAAGTAGAAGGATTAAGTACGTCATCGGTTTCAAAAACCATTATAACCATATCACTGCCGCCAAATAATTCTGCAATTTTATCTGTATTAACTTTAGGCTCTATATCGTCGGGAAGATAAGATTCAAGATCTGAATTTATTGTAACACGTGTTAATGGTATAATTGATGCAATAACTATTAATAAAGTAATAATTATAATCCACCATTTGTATTTAATTATAAAATTTCCGTTTCTCATATTGTATTATTCAATTAAAAATTAGCCTTAAGTTCAAAAAAACCTCCATTTAAAATAGCATTAGAATAACTGAAAACCGACTTTTCCGGTCCGTTCATATAAGAATATCCGGCAGAGGTTGAAAGTGCATCTGTTAGTTTCCATGTTAATTTCGGCCTGATAAGATATTCTTCAGAAGTTATATCATAATATCCTGCTAATTCAACATTCCAGGTATCATAAGCAAACGATTTGGTAACCATTAAAGTTAAAATATGGTTCATTTCTTCCTGTTGGTGAAATATTTTTCGATTGAATAATGCCGATTCGTTAATTACCACTTCCTGTGCATATTGTAACTGAGCCAAAGGATTAAGAGGATCGAGTAAAGTTGGTGTTGTTAATTCGGTAAAATCCAGTGTATATTTACCAACATATTGGACTATAGTGGTAAATCCGCTTAATGTTTTTTCAGCTCCAATCACATACGATAAATCTGGGTTTGGAACATACATTAAAGAGTCGTAACCATCACCGGTAATATTGTATGCTGCTTCACCCCGTATTATCCAGGAATTTAAAGGTATTGAGAAGTCACCTCCGATTGTATTCTTTAAATATGGTGTTGCAATATTTTCAATTGATAACGAAAATGTGGCAGGATTTACTGTAATAGTATCTACATTATAACCATAGAATGGGTCATACCCCCTGAACCAGGAAACCGAAAAACCGGCTTTCGGCAATTCAAAATTAAGACGTATTGCAAAGGAACTGTTTTCAAATGACCGGTCAGGAATAACAGGTTCTAAAAAACTTACATCATTTCCGTTATGATCGAATAAATCGAACCTGTAAACCGATGGTTTATAAAAAGGAATCCCTATTAAATCGAAATCAATTTCCGGGGTCAAACGATATTTTGCCCTCAATAAAAAATTAGACATTTTCTGGTCATCGTTATCTGCAGTTAAGAAAAAATAATTGTTTGGGGTGATGTTATTTGTCGGGTTAAATCCATCAGTCCTTCCCCATGCTATAATCTGGTTTCCCAACAATATATCAAGTTTATCGCCGGTATAACCAGCGTATGCTTCCTTAATTTCAAAAATTGTGTTATCTTCATTAAAGGTTAGCCCGCTTCTGAACCGAACATCAGAAAATAAAAATGTTTTGTTGTGCGAATACTTGCTTTGCAGGCTGAATTCACCAAATACCGATGAATAATCGAAATTTTCGCCTGCTCCAAATGCAGAACCACGTGCATATCCGTTCAATTCAACTGAATTATTTCCCGATTGCTCTTCTGACGCCGCAATTGTGCCTTCAAATAAACCTTGTGCCTTAACTCCAATACTGAAAAGCAATGGGCATGCAAATAATAGAATATACTTTTTCATTTTAATACTATTTTTAATTCCTTATAACAAAAGTACTCTCAAAAAGGCCTGAAATAGTGCGGGTTTTAAAAGTTGAACAAGAATAATAGGTTCAGGTTTTAAAAGTTGAACCGGGTATGGGGTTTAATTTTATTTATGGACCGCCCCCCTGTGCCACCGCTAAGTCCTTCGCCATGCGCCTGCACCGTAGCCGGTTACGGCGTAGGAGCAAGGCTACGGCCGTCGGCGAAAGCTATGGCGACACGCGGTCTGGAAAATAAAAAACCGCTCTGGAGAGCGGCGATACAGAATTATTTTATTATAGATTTATATTGCAACGGGGTCATCCCGGTAATATTCTTAAATACAGTAAAAAAGGACGACTTACTGTTAAATCCGCATTCATAACCAATAGCTTCAATAGAAAAGAGGTTCTTTTTATCATCCAGCATTTTTTTAACTTCATTAACGCGATAATTATTTACAAATTGAAAAAAATTATTTCCAATCTCGGTATTTAATACTTCAGTAATATTATGCTTTGGTATTTTTAATGTCTCTGATAATAAATCCATATTTAAATCTGAATTAAGATATGGCTTTTCCTTTTCAAAATAATTTAATAGAAGGGTTTTAATATCATTTTTCTTTTTCACCGATAAAACTGATTTTTTATAGCGTCCTCCTTTTTCCTGAATAAGGGGTTTTTTAAAAATGGGCTCTTGCTTTAATCCATAAAAGCTAAAAATATAGATTAACCCAAGTAATGCCGAATAGTTGTAAATATGGGGCAATAGCGGGTTATCACCAACGATAATGACAGTAGCGCCCATAATAAAAGCAGCAGTACAGTATAAAATATAAAAAATTGCTACAAGTAATATCCATCCTAATGTTTTGGTTCCCTCAAGGGTAGAGAATTCATTTTTTAGATTTCTCCGGTGTTTAATAATAAGCCATATACTGTATAAATTATATCCCCACCACGATAAAACATTTGCCAGGCCAAATAACATACGAAAAGGAAAGGTAGTATCGAACTCAAAAAAAGTTTGTAATGATATTGTTTCTTCCTGCAAATAAGCTCCTATTTCAAAAACAATGAATGGCAATAAATGCATTAATTGTATCCATTTCGGTTTAAAATTCTTATCTACTAAGGATCGGATATAAATATAAAAAGCAGGATTAAATAAAAGAAAAGAGCTGGATAATATTGGATATCCCAATACATTATAATCGATTGCACATGTTAGAAATTCAATAGCAAGTAATGAAAGCCATGCGGCAAGTATCTTATCAGGATCTGAAGCATTCCTTTTTGCAATTAGTAAAATCGCAGCGAAAAGGCTTTGAGAGAATCCTATCCAGGCAATAATTTCCATATTTCAAAATAAAACAATTTAAAATTAAAATAAAATTATAAAATAAAGGCAACTACAGTTGAAATATATTTTTCACTGGCTTTTACTAAGTAAATTTATAAAATGTGTTTAGTCTTGAACAAATTATTATATTTGAGAAAAACTCAAATGAGAATTCAATATTGCTCAGACCTCCATCTCGAATTTGATCAAAACAATTTATATATTGAACGTAATCCTCTTACAGTTATTGGTGATATTTTAGTTTTAGCCGGCGATGTTGTACCCTTAGACGATAAGTTTCTAAATAACAACTTTTTCCGTTTTATAACAGACAACTATAAAAAAGTATTCTGGGTTCCTGGTAACCATGAATTTTATTATAAAGACATATCAGAATATAGCAAATCTTATCATATCAGGTTAAGTGAAAAGTTAAGCATCGTTCATAACACTGAAGTACAATATGAGAATATCCGTTTAATTTTCAGTACATTATGGTCGAATATAAGCACTACATACCAGAAAATAATCGAAACTAGTGTGTCCGATTTTTTATGCATTTCAAATAAAAATAAAAAATTTAAAACATCTGATTTTAATCGCTTACATAACGAAAGCCTTGAATTTCTGAAAAATACCGTTAAAAATGCAACTGAAAAAACAGTTATTGTAACGCATCATTTGCCTTCCTCGTTATGCAATTCACCCGCATTTGCCAAAAGCATTATAAATGAAGCATTTTGTGTAGATTTAACCAATTTTATCGAAAATTGCAATGCCGGTTTTTGGATATATGGGCACAGCCATTTCAATCAAAATCCTTTATTTTTAGGGAATACAATTTTGCTTACCAATCAATTGGGTTATGTTCAATTCAACGAACATAAAAAATTCAGAAAAGATGCATATTTTTCTATTTAACCTGTAATCCGAAAATCGGATGCGATTTTGCTTTTATAAACCTGAAACTGGGATATTATTTTTTTTAAAATAGTATATTCAAAAACTGTTAAATTTTTCAGGTTTATATGATTTGACAATGGCAAACTTTGCTCTGACAAAAAAACCTGGTTTTTAAAGCGCAATTTCATTAAAAAATTATAGGCATACAACATCTCATTACATGTTAAAATACTGATATGCTTGTTCTCTTTCAAAGCATTTAACCTGTAAATGGTATTATGTTGCCAGATATTATACTGAAGTGCGTATAGCCTTGCAAACATAACAATAAAGTTTACCGCAGCTTTTAAATCAAATAATTCATTGCTTTTTTCGGAAGGAATGTTTAAGGGTTTTAAGCTATAAATATAATTTGCCATATGGTATATGAACAAAGAATGCTTCTTGCTCAAATCAGATATTTTGTTTCTTAATCTTTCCGTAAACTCCGGATCACCGAAAATATTTCGAAAATCGAAAAAAATTGTTGCTTCTAAAAGGTTTTGTGGTTCGGGAGTATTCATCCAGTTTGCAAAATAATTTTCCCAAACTGAAACTGGCTGTGCCCATTTTGGGTTATTTGCCATTATATCCCCATAACAATATGAATAACCTATATGGTTTAATGAACTGCAAATAGTTTCTCCCAGCTTATTAAAATATTTCTTAATTATGCCAGATTTTTCGGGAGTTCCCTCTTCATAAATAATTGCATTATCCTGATCAGTAAAAAGAGTTTCTTCTTTTCTTCCTTCGCTTCCCAGGCAAATAAATGAAAAATTAACCAGGGGAACTCCGGTTTCTTCAACCGACAACTCTATAACTCTTTTCATAACCGAATCCGAAAAAGATGAAGTAAGACTGGTAATGTGTATAACAGAAATACCACTATTTATCAAGGGACGGATAAACAATTGAAAAGCATTGAAATATTCTTTCAACTCATTGATTGTTAATGCTCTATTTACTTTTAAAATATAAAAAGACAATGACTCTTTTAATAGCTTATAAATAGCTGATAATCGCAAAACACCTGAAAGTTCACCAGTTTCATTTTTAATTGGGAGATGGTTTATGTTCTTTTCTTCACAAAAAGTTATGGCTTCAAAAACTGAAGAATTTATATTTAAATGAAAAACCGGCGAACTCATTATGAGATAAACCGGATTATCCATGTTTAGATTTAATGCTATTACCCGCTTACGAATATCGGTATCGGTTAAAATTCCGACATAATCCTTTTCAGTGGATGTAAGTATTAGGTTATCAGTTTTTCGCACCGATAACAATTTTATTGCATCACCAATAGTTGAATTAATATCTAACGTATAAAACGGAATTAGATAATTGGCAACAGGTTGTTCAATTAAGAATAAATGGGATTTTAACTCGGTGATTTGTGATTTAATTTGTTCTTTTTCCTTTTCCTGATTTGTAATATCTTCAATTATGCCATCGCAGATAAGAGTTCCGGTATCCCCAGAATTCTCATTATTTAATACTACTATTGTAAGCGAAACGATTGAAATATTATTTTTTCCGCCAGTGATATTTACAATTCTGTTTTTTATATATCCCGTTTTACAAATACCATCCTGAATACTTTTTCTGTCATCCGGATTTGTTATTAGATTTAGTAAACTGCTTTCTGAAAGCTCATTAAAAGTATTAAATCCAAAAATTCGAATGGCTGTATCGTTAGCAAATATAAATTCGCCTTGTAAGGCGAATTCAACTCTAAAAAACCCGATATTTAACAGGTTAATAAGTTTTTGATAATCAAGCCCCGAAAAATTTATGTCTTTATTGTTGCTAATACTTTTTATTATCAGAATATTGACAGCCTTACCAGAAAAATCTGCAATTGAGGCTGTTATAAGTGTTTCAGTATAGCCTCCTTTTTTCTTGTTCAAATTAACTTCATATTGGCCTTCATCTATAATTGCTTTCGAGAAAAGCTCAAAAAGAATTTTATTGTTATTTCCGCTAATCAATTCATTAAATGAACGATTGATCATCTCTGAATTTTCATAACCTGTTATTTTAACAATAAAGCTATTTAAAAAAGTTATTTTCCCGTCAATAAGCATTATCAATCCTTCAGTTGCAGCTTCAACAAGAGTTTTATATTTGTTTTTCGATTCCTGAAGTTTTTTTTCAGCTTCAACTCTCTTGAATTCTATTTTTAAACTATTCCTGGAAATGTAAAACAGCAAAAATGCGATTAAGGCAGTAATTCCAATTGATATCCAAAGTAATTTATTTGTTAATGCCTTAATTTCTTTTTTTACATCTTCAATGTAAATACCTGTTCCAATTACCCATTTCCATGGTTCGAATAATTGAACATATGATAGTTTTGGCACGATATGTAACGAATCGTCTTTCCATTGCCACATATAATCAACATAGCCATGTTTAGATTTTTCAACTGTTTTAACAAATTCCACAAACAGTTTTTTACCATGGGGATCACTAAAATTACTTAGATTTTTCCCATTTAAATCAGGCCGGTATGGATGAATTACCATATTAGGCACCATATCGGTAATCCAGAAATAATCTTTACCTTCATCGCCGTAACGCAAATATTGAATTCTTGATATTGCAATATTTTGGGCTTCTTCCCTTGTTAATAACCCAATTTTTTCCTCGTTTTCATATTTCACTAAAATGCTCCATGCAGCATTGGTAAGTTCTTTAATCATTTCCCTTTTCCCATTCATTATGTTTTGCTGAAAATGAGGAATAATAATAAAAAAGATTGTCAGCGTGAACAGTAAAATAGAAATAATTGATGGAACAATAATATTTAAGTAGAACTTGTTCATTATATGAACTTGATTCTCATCTTTAAGTGTGTATTGAAAAAATGTTCAACAATCTAATATATTTCTTGTCTGTATATTATTTTGAAAAATCTTTTATTGCGTTATCTTTTTGAGTTAACAAAGAAACAACGACTAAAACAATAACCGACAAAGGTATAGAAATAATACCCGGGTTATCAAATGGTATCAATGCATCTTTTGGGGCTAATCCGTATCTTTCGTACATAGACGGTGAAAACAGAATTATAGTAACTGAAGCAATAATGCCGGTGACAATTGAATATGCAATACCTTTAGCTGTAGTTTTTTTCCAAAATAAAAGAAATAATATCGAAGGCAGGTTTGCTGAGGCAGCAACAGCAAAAGCTAATCCAACTAGAAAGGATACATTCATGCCTTTAAACAAAATGCCTAAGAAAATGGCAAATACACCTACGGTCATAGCTGCAATTTTTCCGGCTTTAACTTTTGCTTTATCAGTCATTTCAAACTGGAGGTACTTATCAATAAAATCATGAGCAATTGCCCCAGATGAAGCAACTATTAATCCACTTACCGTACCAAGCACGGTTGCAAAAGCAATAGCCGATATAATTGAGAACAGTCCATAACCAAAATATTTGGCGAGTAATGGCCCTGACATGTTGCTGCTTTCAACATCCAAAACCCCATTTATCATTGAACCAAGCCCCATATAAAGGGTAAGAATATAGAAAAAACCAATGGCAGTAATGGCTACAATAGTTGATTTTCTTGCAGCGCGCTGATTAGGAACTGTATAATACCTGATAAGTATATGGGGCAATGCTGAGGTGCCTAAAAACAAGGCCAGCATTAAGGATAAAAAATTAAGCCTATCCCAAAAAGTCGCACCGGCACCTTTTGATAATTTATACAATAATCCCGGTTTCATAACATTTTTCCCGCTGGTAACATTCTGATACCAAACCGTTACCTTATCATCACCGTTTTGAAAAGTTTTTTTTGTAAACCTCACTACTTCGCTTTTCTCAATTGTTTTAAGAAACTTAAAAGGCCCAACAGGCCCTGTTTTATCAACTACCTGTCCGTCAACAATCACTTTACTTAAATGCCCAACCTGGTAAAACCTGTTTTCTGATGCAGGTGCCCCATTATACAATTTTTCCCCTTTTGAATTAACGGTCAAATCGAGCATTTCCTCTAAAACAACCTTTTCCCCTTCATTTTTGAGCTTATACCAACATGGAATTCCATCTTTTTCGGCTTTAACAAAAGTTTGATTATCAATTGATTGTATGGCTCTAACTATATAGGTTGAATCGGCAATTTTAATGTTATTATCATTTAAAACTGTTGCCTCCAAAGTGGAGAATTTGTGGTAATTACTATCTGGCAGTAGGTTCAGACCATTTTTTAAAATATAAATAGTTAAAATGGTAGAAAAAATAACCAATAGCCCTCCTTTTAAAAACTGAACATAAGTGGTTGATGTCATCCCTGCAGTAGCAACAATAAAAATAACAATAGAACCTACAATTACAACCCCCATCCAATGAGGCAATCCGAGAAGAGGCACCACCAAATCCCCGGCTCCAACCATTTGGGGAATAAGATAAAAAATTGAAACAACCAGTGTACTTATTGAAGCCGTGAGCTTAATTGATTTTGAGTTAAATTTTGAATCCAAAGCATCAGCAAATGTAAATTTTCCCAATTTCCGCAAAGGTTCAGCAACAAGAAATAAAGCAACTACCCAACCGGCAAGATACCCTATTGAATATAAAAACCCATCGTATCCTGAAAATGCTATCATTCCACATATACCCAAAAAGGAAGCTGCTGATAAATAGTCGCCGGCAAATGCAATACCATTTACTCCCCAATGTATTGTTCCCCCTGCAGCATAATAACCTGAAGCAGATTTGGTTTTTCTTGCGAAATAAAATGATAACACCAATACAAGCCCGACAATAAATAAAAACAGGGCTACTGCCACTTTTGAAACTTCATATATCATACTTTTTGTTTTTAATTTTGATTTTTATTCATTCTGTTTTCCATCCTGGTGCAAAAATAATTATAGATAAATCCCATAATCACTGCCAGTAAAATTAACCCAAAACCGTAAACAATAGCAACGTTTTGTCCACCAAGTATTTCTAACCCCATTAAATCAGGTTTAACTAAGCCAATAATTACAAATCCCCCGTAAATCAAGGTATAGAAAATAAACAATATGACCCCTAATTTTGCTTTTTTCGGAGCTGCGTGGTCGGTTTCTTTTATCACTTTGGATTCGTGTAACATATACCCTCCTATCTTAATTTAATTTTATCAAAGATAAAATCATTTTGCAAATTTCAAACATATTAACTAAGGTTTGGTATTAAAATATAATTCAATCCATTACTTTTATAACTTTTTATCATATTATTAATAATGGAAACATTTATAGCCATTCTCTCAAACAAAAAATATTTTTCTTCGGCATTTTTTTTTAGCGGATTTAGCTTAATTGTTAGTTCCTGGGTAATTTATATTCCCAGGATTGCCGAAAAATTAAGCATAACCGAAGGTAAAATTGGCATAGCTATTTTCTTTTCAGCTGTTGGTGCGCTTGTAATAATTCCTGTACTTAAGCTAATAATTGACCGTTTAGGTGCCGGCAGGCTTGCATATTATTCAATTATAGCTTATTCTTTGGCTGCAATTTGCATCTTCTTGTCATCCAGTTATTTTGCTTTATGTGCTTCCCTTTTTTATTTTGGCATGTGTGGCAGCTCTCTTTCCCTTTCGATAAATTCATTGGTGCCTGTAATTGAAAAAACTGACAAAGTTTATATCATGTCAGGAACCCATGCCTTTTTTAGTATCGGGGGCATGTTAGGAGCCGGCATAGGCAGTTTTATTGCGGCAAAAATTAAATATCCGATAATTCACATCGGGTCGGTTATTCTTATTATACTATTTATAGTAACAGTTTATAAAAAATACTATTACAATATTAAAGGTGAAAACAAAAAAAATATCGGCAGGTTTATTCATTTCTTAAAACCATTAGCTGTAGTGGCTTTTATAGGTCTTGTAATAATGGTTTCGGAAGGTGCAATTGCCGATTGGAGCGCGCTGTATCTTAAAAGCATTTCAAAAACAAATATAAAATTCCTGGGGTTAGGTTATTCTGGTTTTTCATTATTTATGGCAATCGGCAGGCTTTATGGAGACAGTATCAGTAAAAAAACAGGTTCCTGGAAATTAATATCATTTGGCAGTATTATAGCTATTGCAGGTTTTTTCGTTGTTTTATTAACCAATCGATTTTTGCCAATTATAGGGTTTTCCCTGACAGGTTTGGGTTTTTCGGTTATTGTACCCGAAGTGTTTCGTATGGCCTCAAAAATGGAACATATTGATACTTCAACAGGGGTATCGGTAATTACAGGTTCGGGATATGTTGGATTTTTAGGCGGGCCTGTGGCGCTTGGAATAATTGCAGAATATTATAC